>OMSV01000032.1:0-8177 GCA_900290385.1 Syntrophobacter sp. SbD2
CGGGGAAAAGGGCATGTTTTGGAAAACCCGCGCAGAGGACCTCTGTATTCCCCTGCTCAAGGCCCTTATCGACCGCAATCCGCCGGTAGAGCCCGCCCTGGTCGAAGATGTAATCTGGGGCGTTACCAACCAGATGAAAGAGCAAGGCGGGACCTTGGGGCGGATGCTCCCCATGCTGGCGGACTGGGGATGGGGAGTTCCGGGCTGTTCGGTTGACCGGATGTGTGCAGGCGGGCTGACGGCAGTTAATTTCGGAGTAAACTTCATTGCCGCAGGGGCAGCAGACTGTGTTATCGCAGGCGGCGTCGAGCACATGGGGCACTTGCCCATGGGCTTCATGCGAGACCCGCATCCGCGCTCGATAGAGGTCATGGGCGACGAATCGGCTTTCAGCATGGGAATGACGGCCGAAAATATTCATGACCGCTATCCCGGGATCACTAGGGAAATGGCGGATGCCTATGCCGTTTTCTGCCAGAATAAGGCCGACCTTGCCATCAAGTCAGGCAAGATGAAGCAGATGATTATACCCATCGGAGTTGAGCTTGCCGGCGGCGAGAAAATAATGGCCGATAAGGACGAGCAACCGCGGCCCGGAACAACCATGGAAGGGCTGGCATCCCTTAAGACGCCTTTTAGAGAAAACGGCCGGGTAACCCCGGGGAACGCCTCAGGGCTAAATGACGGCGCCGCCGGAGTACTGCTCATGAGCCAGGACAAAGCCCTGGAACTTGGGCTGACCGGTAAAATGAGATGGGTGACCAGTGCCGTTTCAGGAGTCGATCCCAGGGTTATGGGGATCGCCCCGGTGCCGGCGGTCAAAAAGGCGCTGGCAAAGGCCGAATTGAGAATGGAAGATATCGATATAATCGAGCTAAACGAAGCATTTGCAGTCCAGGCCGTGCACAACCTGATCAACCTGGGACTTCGGCCGGATGACCCCCGTGTCAACATCTGGGGTGGCTCGATCGCCTATGGGCACCCGCTTGCCTCGTCGGGACCGCGCCTCGTGGCTTTCTTGCTCGGACTCTTCAAGGAAAACCCCCGGGCGCGATATGGGCTGAGCGCCATGTGTGTTGGCAGAGGCCAAGGATATGCGATGATTTGGGAAAACCTGGTGTAAAAGTGAATCAATCGGAGGAAGAGCCGACATGAGCAGCCAAAACATAATTCTTGAAGAAGAAGGCCATATTGCAACCATAATCATAAACCATCCCCCGGCCAATACCTGGGACCTGGCCACTGTGAGGGAATTCGAACAATCTTTGAACCGGGTCGAGGCCGATGACCAGATTCGTGTGGTCATCATCACCGGGGCGGGAGAAAAAATGTTCTCCGGCGGATTCGATGTAAAGGATGCCGCCAACTCCGGCACAACCAGCCCCATGGCGCGCGAGATCTGGAGGCGAATCGATCGTTTTCCTAAACCGGTAATCGCCGCCATCAACGGGTTCGCACTGGGCGGAGGGCTCGAGTTGGCAATGTCCTGTCATTTCAGGATTATGACCGACGATCCCAATGCCAGGATAGGACTCACTGAGCTCAACCTGGGAATCATTCCCGGGTGGGGTGGGACCCAGCGGCTGCCACGGCTGGTGGGAAGGTCGAAGGCCCTCGACATGATTCTTTTCAGCAGGAGGCTCTCAGCGGCAGAGGCCCTAGAGGCCGGTTTGGTGAACAGGTTGTCTGCCCCCGAAACTCTGAAGCGCGACGCTCTCGTATTTGCCGGGGAGCTTGCCCAACGGCCTCCAATCGCTGTTCGCTGGGTGCTCAAGGCCATGGCGGCCGGACTCTACGAAGGGGTGGATGAAGGATTGAAAGTGGAAGCCGAGGGCAGTTCGGCCGTCGGCCAAACCGAGGACCGCAAGGAAGGGTTCGCCGCTTTCCTTGAAAAGCGCAAGCCTGTCTTCAAAGGGAAATGACTATTTCCTGATAAGAACTTCTTAGACCCATGAAATGTCCCTGATGCAATCAAATGCAGCAGGAACTGGAATGAACACCTTTTTTTGGCGGAAAGGGAGCTCTTAGGGATGACAAGGAATGATGCCGGTGAGTACAGACAAAAACTTGTGTCGGCTGAGGAAGCAGTTACATTGGTTCGTTCCGGGGATTGGGTAGCATACGGCCATTTCGCCATGGCTCCCCGGCGCCTCGACGAGGCCCTTGCGAAAAGAAAAGACGATCTTCGAGATGTCAAGGTGAGATGCGTCTGCCCGCTCCAAACAATAGAGGTCGCACAAGTAGACCCCAAGTATGAGCACTTCATATATCACAGCTCATTTCTCAGCCCTTACGACAGGAAATTGGGTGACCGGTGCATGCACATAGCCGGAATGTACCACAATGGCCCGGCAACCATTCGTAACGGGCATGCATCGCATTCCAGGGTATTTTTTCTGAAGACTGCCCCCATGGATAACCATGGCTTCTTTAATTTCGGCACTTCCTGTTCCTATCACAGGGCTTTGTGCGACGTAGCAGACCATATTGTAGTGGAAGTGAATCATAAGACGCCGATCTGCCTGGGAGGAGAGCAGGAAAATGTCCACATATCGGAAGTCACCCATGTCGTGGAATCGGATAATTACGACATGCCCGTTTTCCCCCAGGATATACCCGCAACGGACGTTCAGAAAAGCATAGCCACACACATTGTAGAGGAACTGGAAGATGGCTGCACACTCCAGTTGGGGATTGGGGGACTGGCTAATTACGTTGGCAAGATCCTGGCGGAATCCGATCTCAAAGATCTTGGGGTCCATAGCGAAATGATGTGCGACGCCTTCGTCGATCTCTACGAAAAGGGGAAAATCACCGGATGCTGCAAGACGAGGCAAAAATACAAGATGGTATATACCTTTGCTCTGGGTTCCCAACGTCTTTATGATTTTCTCGACAATAATCCTGCATGCGCCATTTATCCGGTGGACATTTGCAATAACCCCGGAAACATCGGCCGCAATTACAAACAGGTTGCAATCAACAATGCTCTGATGGTCGACATTTACGGACAGGTAAGCTCCGAATCGGTCAACTTTCACCAGATATCCGGAACGGGTGGTCAGGTGGATTTCACATCTGGAGCATGGTTGTCGAAGGGGGGCAAATCCTTTATTTGCATGCCATCCACGCGCCTATTGAAAGATGGGCGCACCGTGTCAAGAATTGTCCCCTTTATAACCCCGGGAAACATTGTTACAGCGCCCAGAGCGCTGCCCATGTTTATCGTTACCGAATACGGCAAAGCCAACATCACAGGAAAGTCCGTATGGCAGCGTGCGGAAATGCTTATAAATATAGCTCACCCGGACTTTAGGGATGAACTCATAAAAGATGCTCAAAAGCAGAAAATATGGACCAGGACCAATAAGCTGGAATAGCCGGCTTCAGTTTCTGCCATTGGTCGATGATGTAAATAGCAGAATCAGCTTAAAATGAAGAATGCGTTCAGGGACAGGCTATAGAAGATTTTGCTTACACGGGCACTCCAAACTCCTGCCCAAAAACTGCCGACCTGCAATCGCTACCTCAGCAGGGTTTAATCGATGTTGTATTTTTTCATCTTCTGATACAAGCCGGTCCTGTGAATTCCTAGAATTTTAGCGGTCTTGGCCCTACTGTTGCCCGACTTTTGCAAGGCGTCGACAATTGCGCGGCGCTCGGTCCCCTCCAACAAGTCCCTTAACGATGATATCGGCTCTTCTGTTCGCATTTGAGGGCAATTCGATGAAATGCGCAATGCCAGTGGCAGGTCTCCAGGTTCGATCACGTCGCCCCCAGGTAATATCATGGCGCGCTCGGCGATATTTCTAAGCTCACGAACGTTGCCCGGCCAGGCATAGTTTTTCAACAACTCCACCGCTTCAGGTGCTACAGCGGGGACGCTGCGATTCCTGTCGCGGCTCAGTTCCTCAAGAAAATGAATGAAAATCGGTGGGATGTCCTCTTTTAATTCACGCAAGGCGGGCAATTTAATGTTGATAACATTGATCCTATAGTAAAGATCGAGGCGAAACCCACCATTGCCTATCATTTTTTCCAAGTCGCGATTCGTGGCGCAGATGATTCTAAAATCTACCTGCCGAGGTCTGCTGCTGCCGATGCGGTCAATTTCCTTTTCCTGGAGAACACGCATCAGTTTGACTTGCATAGTGTGGGGCATCTCACCGATTTCGTCCAGAAATATGGTGCCCTTGTCGGCAAGTTCAAATTTTCCGGGCTTACCGGCTTTGCGGGCGCCGGTAAAAGAGCCCCCCTCATACCCGAACAATTCAGCTTCGAATAGATCCACCGGGATGGAAGAGCAATTGACTTTTATAAAGCTGCTGTCCCTGCGCCGGCCGGCCTGATGAATTGCATGGGCAAACAGTTCCTTTCCAGTCCCGGATTCCCCGGTAATCATTACCGGCGAATCGGTTTCCGCCGCCTGCCGGGCCAGGTCGATCGTTTGTTTGAGCAGATCCGACTTGCCTACGATTGTGTCGAAACTGTACCGGACCCCGCGTCTGTGATTTAATTCTTCCTTGAAATAATCAAGGTGTTTTTCCAGAGTATCGATTCGATCGTAAAGTTCCTTAAGCTTCTTTGGCGTCCAGAACATCAGCTTTCCGAACGCTCCGATCACACGGCCGTCCCTGACTAGCGGGATACGCGCAATCACCCGGTTACTGTTTTTGAGCATCATGGCCCTGCCTATTTCGGCCTTACCCGTCTCAAGGATTCTGGGAAGCTTGCTTTCAGGGCTCACTTCACTGATATGGCGGCCAACGGCATCCAGGTGCGCAACCGGATATACACCTTCGGTTGAACTGCTCATAAACCTAACGATGCCATCGGCATCCACCAGTATCAGACTTTCGTAAGGGTTATCCAAAAGCGATACCAGGAGTCCCTGGGGTATGTTGTGCAAAATGCTCTCTTCTCCCGGTACTTCCTGCAAGTGATCCATGATTCCCCGATCTTTCCGTTTCCTGCAGATTAACAGAACGATAGAAGAAGATACTCCCTTTTCCCGATATCTGACATCCGATTTACAATTTGAACAGGTCTTCGACTATAACACAGTTCAAGGCCTTTTTAATGCCCCTGCCGCCCGGTACAATGACCTCAGCCTCGCTCAACTCCACCTTCCCGGAGACATCCGAACAATATTTCACGACACGGACCGGCCCTGACTTTACTCAAGGTTTTGCCTCAGAAATTTAATTGTAGCAGGCCACGCTTGCCGTGAGGCTTCAAGGTTCGCCCCGTTGCGCTCCGCCTGCGCCCTGAGAAAACCATGCCCTGCCCCCTTGTAAATATGCGTGATATAGGTCTTCCCAAGCTCTTTCATCTTCTCTTCAGCCGGCGCAACCGTACTGACCACACGGGCATCGTCCCCGCCGTAAAGGCCAAGCACCGGCGCACTTATCGTCCCCAACGCATCAAGCGGAGGGGACACTCCGTAATAGACCACTGCTGCGCCAAGTTTGGGCTGAACAGCCGCGTATTGGAAGCTCCGGCCACCACCCCAGCAGAAACCAACCGTTGCGAGCTTTTGGGTTGCTGCCGGCAAGCTTATTGCCCAGTCTTTTACTGCATCCAGCATGATCACAAGCTGAGGCAATGAAAGACCACTTACAGCCTTAACGACATCATCGCGGCTCGCAAAAGCCTCGGTGCCTCCGCCTCCCGGCCCGAGGCCCGAGAGCAAGTCAGGCGCAACAGCGATAAAGCCCTCTGCGGCCAAACGGTCAGTAACGGCTCGGAGCCAGTCGGTCAGGCCGTATATTTCCATGATGACAATAACTACCGGCGCCTTGTCGTTACGTTCCGGGTAGGCTATGAAAGAGCTCAACTTAGTCTGCGAGCCCGCAACGGGGATGTTCACCCATTCGTGATGCCTCGGGGATTTTTCCAGCGCAGCTTTGGCTTCAGCCTCCCCGGGCGGGCTGGCACTGAGGTCCGACCGGCAAACAGGTACTATAAACAGGTTCACAACAAGCGCACAGAGCAGTATTAAGACGCACTTTCCGACCATAGTGAATTTCCTCCCTTGATATTCGAGTTTTCTGACATTCCATTCTCTAGGTCTAATCTAACTCGGATTTGGCAATATTCATCATTTGTACGAACTTGATCTCATCGCGTGTTCTCATGAACCATCCCTGGTGTGCTCAATTGCTCAATTGCCCGCCGGATATAATCGTGTATTCCCTCAACATCGTCTGCTTCAAAAGGTCTAAACTCCCTGTCGCCCCTGAACCAGGTGATCTGACGTTTGGCGTAACGGCGGGTATCGCGCTTTATCTGACAGACCGCCTCATGGATCGAAATGGCGCCTTCAATGTGAGCGGCTATCTGCCTGTATCCGAGCGACTGCATCGATTTAAGCTCCGCTGGGTAGCCCATGGCAAGGAGCCCTTCCACTTCATCTTTGAGGCCTGATTCAATCATCCGGTCGACCCTGCGGTTTATCCGTTCGTAGAGCACCTCCCGCTCCCGGCTGATAAAGACCTTTATCGTGGGGAGAAGCTGCTCCTTGAAACCGTGGCCCTTCTGTAATGTGGATAACGGAACTGCTCCCAGATAAAATACCTCGAGCGCCCGAATAATTCGCTGCCGGTCGTTAGGGTGAATTCTTGCCGCCAATTCGGGGTCAATCCGCAAAAGATCGCCATAGAGCTGTCCAAGGCCCTTAGACTTTTCATCGGCAATCAGCCTTCTTTTCACTTCAGGGTCAGAGGGAGGTCCCGGGCATAGTCCCAGGGTCAGGACCTTCATGTACAGGCCTGCGCCTCCCACGACCAGGGGGAGCTTGCCGCGTTTTTGTATATCTTCGATTACCGGGCCGGCAAAGCTTAGGTACCGTGCCGCATCGAAAGGCTCATCGGGGTCGACAACGTCTATCAGGTGGTGGGGGACAATGCGCCTTTGTTCAAGAGTTGGTTTTGCGGTCCCGATTTCCATGCGGCGGTAAACCTGCATAGAATCGGCGTTTACTATTTCGGCTGAAATCCGGGCACAGAGTTCGATCGAAAGCGAAGTCTTGCCCGCCGCTGTGGGCCCGGCAAGTAGAATCAGCGGGATAGCGCCCCTCTGCTCAGCTTCTTTTGAAAAGTCGGAAAATCTGCTCATATGTCAAGGTGTATGAAAGCGGCCGGCCGTGCGGGCATGTAAAAGGGGTGTCAATCGAATCGAGCAATTCGAGCAGGTGCTTTATTTCTTCTGTTTTAAGCCTGTGGCCTGCCCTCACCGATCCGTGGCAGGAGGCAACCCTGGCAAGGCCGAGCAGGATTTCGCCCTCATGTGCCGGACACTCCTCTTCGGCATACCGCAGATAGTCGCGCAGTATCTGTTCGGGTTTAAACTCAGATAGACTGGCCGGGACTGCATGTATGGCGAAACTGCTTCCTCCGAAAGGCTCGATTTCAAATCCAAGATCGCGCAGGGAGGGGACCAGGCTCTCAAGCATCACGGCTTCTTTTGGCAAAAGGTCCACAACGGCGGGCCGGGCAAGAAGCTGAGCGGCCTTTGTCTTCTTTTTACTCAGGCCGTTGAAGACGATCCTTTCATGGGCCGCGTGCTGGTCTATCAGAACAAGGCCGTTTGGGGCTTCAAGCAGGATGAAAGAGTTTGCAAGCTGCCCAAGAAGATTGAGGTTCGAATAGGCAAATGGTCCCGCATCCATCTCAGATTGGACCGCAGGATAAGGCTGCCCTTCAGTCAAGATTCCCTTGCCGGACGCCCCTTCGGATACATCTGCAATCGTGGACATACCGGAAGCTGGATGTCGAAGGGATTTAGCGGGTCCGATAAATCCAGTTGGACCCCGGATCAACGCCTGCCCCGGACTTGATCCGGGGTGCGAGGCGGACTCGATGTTCTTTTGAGACCAGCTTCCGGAACCGAAGGGCGCCTGACCTTCGGACGCCATTCCCACACGAGTTGCCGCGTGATTTCTTTCGAAAATTCCGCCTTCCTGCCGCGAAAATCCGTATGACTTCGGGCGGATCGTTGAAAGCGCCTCGAAAAGGGCGGCCCGCACGATCGATATCACTTCGCCGGGGTTTCTAAACCGGATTTCTCTTTTTGCAGGATGAACGTTTACGTCCACATCCGCAGTCGAAATCCCCACAAAAATAACGGCGACCGGATATTTTCCACGGGGGATCAGGGCTTCATAGGCCGTCAGAACC
>OMSV01000032.1:8187-15657 GCA_900290385.1 Syntrophobacter sp. SbD2
CCGGATATTTTCCACGGGGGATCAGGGCTTCATAGGCCGTCAGAACAACCCTCTGCAGAAGCCTGTCCCAGACCGCCCTGCCGTTTACATAAAGAAAAAGGCTCTGGCTGTTCGTTCTCTGGACGTCGGGAGGCGCAAGAAAACCTGAAACGCTTATCCCGTTTTTTTCAAAATCGATCGGAGTAAGCGACCTTGCAATGTCAGGTCCCAGCACCTGTGTGGCCCTGTGGAGTAAGCCTTCACACCTCAGGTGATCGCACAGCAGCTTTTCCTGGCTTTGCAGTTGCAGGTGGATCTGGGGGTTTGCCAGTGAAATGCGCAAGAACAGGTCTGTGATGTAAGCAAGCTCGGTTTCGGCTCTACGCAGGAACTTGCGCCTTGCAGGAACACAGTAAAAAAGGTCTCGCACGAGCACCTGAGTACCGGGAGGACACCCCTTTTCGCGAACATCTTTTATTACGCCTCCTTCAACTCTAATGCACGTTCCGCAAATGGCTTCATGTTCTCGAGTGCTCAGCTCAAAGCGGCTTACAGCCGCAATCGACGGAATAGCCTCTCCGCGAAATCCAAGCGAGGATATTGAATTCAAATCCTGGGCAGACCGGATCTTGCTCGTCGCATGCCTCTCAAGCGACATCAGCGCGTCTTCGGCGCTCATCGCGCACCCGTTGTCCACTACCCGAATTTCCCGGCGTCCTCCATCGATCAGGCTTACTGAAATCCTTGAGCTCTGAGCATCGATGCTGTTTTCAATGAGCTCTTTTACCACTGCCGCAGGGCGTTCGACGACCTCGCCGGCGGAAATCTGGTTACACAGAATATCTGGTAAAATCGCGATTTTGCTCACCCGTTTCTCCAGCAACTCAACCCTATTGACAGACAACTCCGGTTCCAGTACTAAAAAGATACTTCTAGGCACAATTGTATCATACCGGAAAACCTCCAGGCAAAAACAGGACCCGGGGTTTTTGTTTTGTCGCTTTAAAAGAATTCTTTTGGTGCAAGCGAGCTGCGGCGAACGAAAATCTTCCCCCAGGAGCCTTTAGAATCGAGTAGAAATATGGATTCCAACCCCTATCAGCCGCTGGTAAATCTTCTGTCCAATATTCTCGAAGCTTATACCACAGCTTTTTTTATTTTCGATGAAAGAAACCGCCAGCTAAATCTTGCCGCAGTGCTGAGCCTGAGCAAGTTCATTCCGGCCCAGATTTCGCTTCCTCTGGAAGGCAGCGGGATACTTGCCCAAGTGCAAAAAGCAGGGCAAACAATTCACCTCGATAAGCTCCATGAGGCGACCTCATCCATACCCCTTACACTTCCTTTCTACCGGGAAGGCGAATCGCACATAAAGGGGCTCTATGCTGTTCCGGTTGCGGGCGGAGCGGGTGTTCTCTACGTCGATACGAAATATGGCTGGGGATTTAACCACAAGCAGCAAAAATGGATAAATGAGTTCGCCGAACTTCTCGGGGGGAATTTGAAATACCGGGAAGCCGAAGAACGGCAGGAAAATTACGCCAGGATATTTGAGGTGTTAAAACGGCTCGACGAAGTCGCCTTCAAGAACTACGCTCTTGATAACTACTGCGGGATGTTCGCCACCGAGTGGTCGAAGATACTTGGCATGGATTACGGCTTTCTGGTCCTGAAAGATTCCGAGAAGAAAACTTATCGCATCCTGGGCTGCACGGCAAATACGCCAAGAAGCCTGGTGACTCAGAGTTTTTCTGCAAAACAGGGGCTGATCGGTTGGGTCTTTCACAACCAGAAAAACCTGCTCATCATACGCCTCAATCCATCCACATCGGACCACTACCTGTTTTCTCCGGGCGAGAATCTCCCTCATCAGGGCACGGTCTGGGGAATGCGCGCTCAGAGTTCACTCGGATACGAACTTGCCCTCATTTTCCTGTCTCGGCAGGTGATCGATTGGAACGTCGATTCGGAGCGCGCAGTAGGGCACGGCTTTCATTTTCTCTTGCTCATGCTCGAGCAGATCTATTACAAGGAAGAAAACGAGGCCCTGAACTCATACGATTCCTGCACGGGTCTGTTTAGCCCCACGGCCTTCGAATCAAGAGTCGAAGGTCTATTTCACGCCTCTATGCAGTCCAACGCTCCATTTACCCTGGGGCTCATTCAGTTCGAACCCTGGCAGATACTTACCACCAAAGTCCTGCCCAAAAGGATAAGGCAGCTTCAGCGCGAGCTGGCCTCATCTCTTTGCGACACCCTGCCGCCGGGGGTTCTGGTCGGGCAGCTTGCGCAAAATCGCTTTGGCGTATTGTTTGCCGAAACGACCGTCCAGGAGGCCCAAAGCCAGCTTGCCGAGCTTGCCGGCCACGGGAAAATCACACTCAAAGGAATCAGGGGGGTCAGACTCCATCCCTATATCTCTGCGGCCGGTTTCCCACAGGATGCGGCAAAAATAGATGACCTCTGGCCCCTTGTTAACCAGCGGCTCTTTTCGGCCTTTGGACTAAAACCCGAAAAAGCCAACTCATAAACAGTTGACCGGCTGATTCATTATCTATAGACTCAGCGAAAAAGACACCGGTTCACCGCGCAGAGCAGAACGCCGTGTACACGCTACGCGTGGTGCACTGCGATGAGCAGTTACGCTAGAAAGATCAAATAGAAGGGTCATATACTATGCTTGGATGGCTTCTGTCCTATTTCTCAAAAGACCTGGCGATGGATCTGGGCACGGCAAACACACTCATCTACATGCGGGGCAAAGGGGTCGTGCTTAACGAACCATCGGTTGTGGCCATAACCCACGATACCCACAAGGTTATAGCGGTAGGCCATGAAGCAAGAAATATGATAGGAAGACACAGCCACAGAATTGTAATCATTCGCCCGCTCAAAGACGGTGTAATTGCCGACTTCGAGGTAACGGCGGTGATGATCAAGTATTTTCTGGCAAAGGTTTTGACCAAGCGCCACCTCTTTCGCCCCAGGCTTGTCGTCGCGGTCCCCACCGGGGTCACCTCGGTTGAGAAAAGGGCCGTAATCGAAGCCGCCGGGCAAGCCGGCGCCAGATACATACACCTGATCGAAGAACCGATGGCTGCGGCTATCGGAGCCGGACTTCCCATTGACCAGCCCCGTGGAAACATGGTGGTGGACATCGGGGGAGGGACCACCGAGGTCGCTGTAATCTCCATGTTCACCGTGGCCTACAGCGAATCGGTGCGGGTGGCGGGCGATGAGGCCAACGAAGCGATTATGCGCTACACCCAGCGCGAGCGCCAGATGGTGATAAGCGAGATGCTGGCCGAATCTGTGAAAGTGAGGATAGGTTCGGCAATGGCTACGGAAAAACCTGAGACGATGGAGATCACCGGGAAGGAAATTCGGTCGGGCCTCCCCAAGACTTTTACAGTAACTGACGCAGAAATCCGCGAAGCTATGAGGGAACCGGTAGATGCAATCGTTGATGCCGTGCGGCGGGCGCTTGAGAAGACCCCGCCTGACCTTGCCGCCGACATTCACGACAGCGGGTTCTGGCTTGCCGGTGGAGGAGCGCTATTAAAGGGCCTCGATAGGCTTTTGTCTGAAGACACCAAGCTCAAAGTCAACATCGCCGAAGATCCTCTTACCGCCGTAGCCAGAGGCGCTGGTTCGGTAATCGAACATGTGGATTTCTACAGGAGCGTGTTTATAAATTAGCGCTCGATCCAGCCCCCTGCGGCGCGTGCCTTGCCAGGCAGAAGTCCGGACGCCTCGAACGGAGCGTCCAAATCAGGCTTCTTCCATCTCGATGAATTCCGTCTGTTTTTGAGCGTGCGGGAAGAGAATGGCAGATATCATCGATCTATCTTCAAGATTTAAACCGGGACACAACCTGATCGCGATGTCTCCGCTCGAGTTTCGCAAAGGCGAATGGTTATCGGGAAGCGCTATTTTGTGCACGCGGGAAGAATCTGCAAAACTGGAAGCGCAGCGCCGGAAGGCAACCCCGGACAGGCCCCCTATAACGCTTGTCCCAAATCATATTACCCTGGACGGCGGCTATCATTACACAAGCCTGTGGCTTTTCAGGTTTCGGGAAGATGAAAGCCGCATGCGCCGCCTCTACCGGCTGGCAGGGCTCATGGAGTGCGTTAAAAAGGCGCCATCCCCCGTTTTGCGAACCGACCTGGTGAGAAGGTTTTTCAAAATCATAAACGCGGAGCGCGAACAACTGAACGTCTCGTGGAAGGGAAACGTCCGAAATTTCCTGCTTCCGCTTCACGCCGAGCATTATAAGCCCGGCGTCTTTATCGATACCATCAGCGGCGCTCCTTCCCTAAAGGACCTTTTGACCGGCATAGAGAAGGAAACAGACTCCCAGTTTGACATTCTCGCAAACAGTTACGTCTTCTATGTGCCCGAAACGTTTTTGTCTAAATAACCAAACATGTCAAGGGCAGGCATCTCCCCCGCAGGCGCCGCCCAAGCCGATCTCTGCGCTCCGCGAGGCGGGTCCCGATTCCCGATCCCCGCCAGGCGACAAATAACCGGATCATGAAAAAAATCGAAAAGATCGCCTATATCGGAGCCGACCTCGGGGGGACGAACCTCAAGACGGCCCTTGTGAACCATGCCGGGAAAATACTCGAGTCCCGGACTGCGCAGGTACGCGTAGAGCTGGGGGCCGAATCGGTTTCGGCAAAATTGCTGGCCCAGTGCAGGGCACTTGTTCATTCAGCAGCCAAACTGGGGCTGAGGGTAGCCGCGATTGGGCTTGGGGTCGCCGGAAAAATCGACCGTTCCACCGGCTCGGTGATTTTTTCTCCGAACCTTCCGGTACTTGATGGATACCCCCTGGGGCAGGAACTTGGGCGGAGTCTGCAAATCCCGGTTTGCATGGAAAACGACGCAAACGTTTTCGGCCTGGGTGAGAGTTGGGCGGGCGCCGTCAGGGGAGTCCGAAACTGGGTCGGGATAGTAGTGGGCACTGGTACGGGAGGCTGCCTCTTTCTCAATGGAAAACTGTGGGAAGGAGACGGCCTGGGGTTTTCGGCGGAGATCGGCCATATGATAGTGGAACCCGGAGGGCCGGCTTGCCCCTGTGGGTCGAAGGGGTGCCTGGAGGCGTTCGCTTCGGCGCGTGCGCTCATATCAGGCGCAAAAAAAGCTGTTTGCGGCCAAAGGTTAAAAGAGGGCCCGCTTCATGCGCTCGACAGGGAGGGAAAACTCAGCGCGCACACCATTTATGCCTGTGCAAAAAGAGGAGACCCCGTCGCGATGGCACTGTTCGATAAGATGGGCTGGGTCGCGATGGCACTGTTCGATAAGATGGGCTGGGCGCTGGGGATTTGCCTGGCAAACATCTTCTCGGCTCTCGGAATCAGGCACGCGGTTATAGGAGGGGGAGTCAGCTCAGCATGGGACCTATTCATTGGTTCGTTAGAAAAAACCCTGGTTCAAAATTCTTCGATGCTCGATCCCGGTGCTGCGGTCATTTTGCGAAGCCGCCTGGGCAATGACGCGGCCCTGATCGGAGCAACGCGTCTCAGCCGCAAGTGCACGCAAGTGAAATACACTATTTGATCTACTGTCTCGCTCTAAGAAATGTCCGATTCGATGGCCGCACACAGCTCCCCGGCAAAAGGAAAAATGCAGCTTGTATCAAGGCTCCCGATATAGCTTTTTATGCCTGTAATTCCTTCCACATTGAGAAAGCGTTCTATTCCATCGATTATTTCGACTGCGGCGACGGGATTTATGAAATTGGCGGTCCCCACCTGGACGGCGCCGGCCCCGATCAGCAAAAACTCCAGGGCATCCGTTGCGTTGGTGATCCCCCCGATTCCTATTACGGGGCATTGGACCGCCCGGGTGACCTCATAGACGCACCGAAGAGCAATGGGTTTTACGGCCGGTCCGGAAAGCCCTCCAAAAACATTGGCCAGCCGCGGCCTCCTGGAAAAAATATCCACGGACATGGCCGCCACGGTGTTTATGCACGAGATGATATCGCTTCCAGCGTCCTGGGCGGCCTTGGCGATCTCCGAGATGCTCGTCACGTTCGGCGTGAGCTTTGTGATTACCGGAAGACGCGTAGCACCCCTGACAGCTTTAACCACCCTGGAGGTCATCGCCGGATCGGTGCCGAAGATCATCCCGCCCTGTTTCACGTTCGGACAGCTTACGTTGATTTCCAGGGCGGCTATTCCAGGCGCCCCGTCGAGCCTGGCGGCAAGTTCGCCGTATTCCTCGATCGTGTTGCCGAAGATGTTTACGATCACCGGAACGCCCAGATCGTGCAAATAAGGGAGCTTTACGGACAAAAACCTTTCGGCCCCGACATTTTCCAGACCTATGGCGTTTATCATCCCCGATGATGTTTCGGCCAGCCGGGGAGGAGGGTTCCCGGCGCGGGGCTTAAGCGAAATCCCCTTTACCACAATCGCCCCGAGACGGCTGATGTCAAAGAAGCTCGAGTATTCCTCACCGTAGCCGAACGTGCCGGAGGCGCTCATAACCGGGTTTTTCAGGCGCAGCGGACCTAGCTGAACAGCAAGGTCGGGGGAGGCGTCTGCTGGACTAGGATTTTGTTCCATTTGATAGATCCTGCCGAAAAGATTGGGCCATCTTCGCACACGTGGACAAATGCTTCGGATTCCGGGTCGCCGGGAGTCGCAGCGGGGAGCGCGCACCCAACACAGGCCCCGATCCCGCAGGCCATGATCGATTCCATCGAAAGCTGGGCGAGCGTATCGTTTGAGAGCGCCCAAGCGGCAACGTGATACTGCATGGCCAGGGGCCCGCATGAATACAGCTCGAAGGGCCGGAAGTCTTCCGCCGCCATACATTCTTCAAACATTTTAGTAATGCGGCCTCTGTAGCCGAAGCTGCCGTCATCGGTTGCAAAGTGCACCCGGATGCCCCAGCCTCGCAAAAAGTCTTCGGGCAAAAGCTCGATTGCTGTTCGGGCGCCGTAAAAAAGGTGCAGTTTCTCCGCGCCCTTTGCCCCTCGATCTGACATCACCTGTGCGATCAGCTCCAAAAGAGGCGCTATACCGATCCCGCCGGCAATGAAGGCCAGGGGATGAGTCCTGTCTATCGGAAGCTCAAACCCGTTTCCGAGAGGGCCGATAAGGCTTGAGGCCGATCCCGGCTCAAGCCGGGACATGAGCCGCGTGCCGCGGCCGATAACCCTGTAGAGGATTTCGAAGTCTCCGTCCTCAGGATATATCCGGCTGAAAGAAAAAGGGCGGCGCAGCAGGGGGTCGGTCCCCTCACCGAGGCGAATCATCACGAACTGCCCGCAGCGGGCTGCGCCCGCGATTCGAGGCGAGTGCAACCGGAGCCGGAATATCTGACCGGAAATCCTCTCCTGGTTAACTATGCGGGCCTCTTCGATTATCTTACCCAAGATCGGCTCCGATGTTTCTAGGGTTTGGGGTCCTGCTGTTTCCACCCGATTACCGAGGCCATGCGCCCTGTCGCGCCTTCGGCCCGGTACGAAAAAAACTG
>OMSV01000033.1:0-6435 GCA_900290385.1 Syntrophobacter sp. SbD2
TTCTCCGGCCGGCCATTTCGGGTATTGTTTTTCCATAGATATCAGCTACATCCAGGACATGCAATTTCACTTCGGGAGAGATGTCCTGCGTAAACTTTTCGACAAACTCACCCGATCTTTTTGAATAGCTGCACTCTGCCTCTATCCCCAGGTCCATATACAACCCATCGGCCTGGAAGCCCAGTTTCAATAGAATGCGCCACAGGGACAGACTGTCTTTTCCCCCCGATACCGCGACCAGAATCCGGTCGTCAGGTTCGAACATGCGGTGCTTTTTGATGAAGCTGAATGTTATATTCTCAACCCACTCCGCAAAATGTTCTTCACAAAGAGCGAGTCTGTGCTGGCGCATATTGATGACGCTATCAGCCTTGCACTTGCGGCAACGATGTACTCCCACTTAGCTCCTACCCGCCCGAAATAACGGAAATCAGCTTGACCTCGCCCTGATCTCCAAGTCTGGTTTCATTATTGACCAGTTTGCCGTCTCTGACAGCCAGAACGCTTTGGGGGTTGAGTCCCAACTGTGTTATCAATTCCCGGATGGTTATCTTGCCGGGTATTTGCAATTCCTCATTTCTAAAGATGACTTTGACCATAAGCGAACTTCGAATTCGGTTGACTTAGTTCCGGGCTGACTGAGTTTATATCCAGGAGAAACGCAACTCATTTGGAAATTACGAATATGCCGATTTGCGCAAATATATTAGGGAACCTGCAAAGCCGCCCCCTATCACCAATATACTCGCAACATTTGATTGTAATCCCTTTGTCTTGGCAGAACACGAAAAAATCGCAAATACTCAGAAAATGAAGGTTTGGTGTTTCATACCATTGATATGGCAGGGAAGCCGTAACGGGCGCCCTGCCCTTGAAGAACATCTGAAACCTTGCGCTGTAATGGGCAAAGTTGGGAAACCCAACGATTACCTTCTTGCCAACCCTCAAAGAATCCCAGACCACCGGTTCGACATGCCTGACCTGCTGTAAGCTCTGATTGAGGATTACATAATCGAACGAACGGTCCGGAAACTCGGAAAGCCCCGAGTCGATATCTCCGTGAAATACGTTCAAGCCACGCTCCACGCAGGTGTATATGGCTTGTTCGTCGATTTCTATACCCTGGCCGTGTGCTCCTCTTTCCTTTATCAGCATATAGAGCAGCTCTCCGCTGCCGCACCCGAGATCGAGCACCGAGGAGCCGGGGACAATCAATTCGGCAATAATCCGGTGGTCCACCCGGTTGGACTCAGACGGCATATTCGGTCATTACCTCGTACCCGTTGTATACCTTCTTCAGGAAGTGGGTGATCAAATGGGTTTCCTCCGCTATTTCGAGCAAAAAGGCATCATGCCCGTAGGTGGAGTCGATTTCGCAATAGCTTGCCNNTCCTCCCTCACCAGCGTCGAAATTGTCCATTGCCTTGGTGATATAAAGGTAAGAGTTGGCATCGAACCTCTTCACGAAATTCTCGCCGTGGTAGTGAAGGTATCCTTCCACCTCGAAGCCCGGGTCGAACTTGAACGGATCGATACTGTCCTTGCGCTGCCTCCCGAACTTTTCGTGCATCGAGGCATCGCTCATGTAGGTGATGTGTCCGACCATCCTGGCAACCGACAATCCCCTGGCAGGAGGCGGCCCGCCGTAGTAGTGCCCGGACTTCCAGTGGACGTCGGCCATTATTGCCTGCCGTCCGACCTCGTCAAAGGCGATCTGTTGAGGCGAGTGCTTGATCGCCGTCGAGATGGGGACAACACTGCGCACGCGGTCCGGATACCGGGTCAGCCAGGAGAGCACCTGCATCCCGCCCATCGACCCGCCCGATACGCTAAGGAGCTTCTCTATGCCGAGGTGATCCAGAAGTAGTTTCTGGCAGTTCACCATGTCATGTATCGATATGAGCGGAAAACTCAGCCCGTAAGGTTTTCCCGTGTCAGGGTTGACGCTCGAAGGCCCGGTCGTCCCCTGACAGCCCCCAAGAACGTTTGAGCATATAACGAAATATTTATTCGTATCGAAACCTTTTCCGGGACCAATCATCCCGTCCCACCATCCCGGCTTTCTGGCCCCACGGTGAAATCCCGCTGCGTTGGCATCTCCCGAAAGGGCGTGGACGATCAGGATCGCATTGGNNCATTCGCGGTTGAGTTCCCCATACGTTTCGTAGGCGATTGTCACCATGTCGAGTTTCCGGCCGCACTCCAGCAAAAACCCTCCCGGCGGAGAGATCGTTATGGATTTGGTCTCAACGATACCTATACTCTCTTTTTGACTCACTTCTACTTCTCCATCGCCTGGCCAATGTCGTTGATGATGTCCCGAATATTTTCCAGACCTATCGAAAGACGTATATAATCTTCAGTGACACCGGTCGCTTCCTGTTCCTCTCTGCTGAGTTGCTGGTGTGTTGTCGAAGCAGGATGGATGACCAGGCTTTTGGCATCTCCGATATTGGCAAGGTGCGAAAGCAGCTTAACGGAATTGATAAATTTCTTTCCAGCCTCGAAGCCGCCTTTTATTCCGAAACCGATCAGCGCTCCATAACGGCCGTTGAGGTATTTTTTAGCAATCGGATGGTTCGGGTTGTCCTCGAGACCGGGATAATTCACCCAGCTTACCAGCGGGTGTCCCTTTAGAAACTTTGCCACTTGCAGCGCATTCTCGGAATGTCTCTCCTGCCTCAGGGTCAAAGTCTCGAGTCCCTGGAGGAAAAGAAATGCATTAAATGGGCTCATTGCCGGTCCAATATCACGAAGCCATTGCACTCGAGTCTTTAGTATGAACGCCACATTCCCAAGGCCGGGGAAATCTCCGAAAACGTCCCAGAATTTAAGGCCGTGATAGCTCGGGTCCGGTTCAGTGAACTCCGGAAACTTGCCGTTCCCCCAGTTGAATTTCCCGCTATCGACTATCAGTCCGCCAATCGAAGTCCCATGGCCGCCCACAAATTTTGTTGCGGAAAGCACACTGATGTCGGCCCCAAAATCGAACGGCCGCACGAGTCCGATCCCTACCGTGTTATCGACAACGAAAGGCACCCCTGCATCATGAGCGATTTTTGCAATTGCCTCGAAGTCGGGAACGTCCAGTTTGGGATTGCCGACAGTTTCTGCATAGACAGCCCGTGTAGCCTTCGTCAAGGCTCTTTTGATTTTTTCCGGGTCGGTGGAATTAACGAATTTTACCGTGCGCCCCAGCTTGGGAAAGGTGTAATGAAAGAGCTGGTAAGATCCGCCATAAAGATTNNACCGCCAATGCTCCGCTTCCGCCTTCGATCTGGGCGATCCGCTGTTCCAGGACATCGTTGGTCGGATTCATGATCCGGGAATAGATATTGCCAAATTCTCTCAGGGCAAAAAGATTTGCAGCATGATCCGTACTTTTGAATACGTAAGAAGTAGTCTGGTAGATCGGAACTGCCCTCGCACCGGTCGTCGGGTCGGGGACCTGTCCGCCATGCAACCCTATCGTTTCAGCGCCCCATCCTCCATTTTCCGCTTGTGCCATTTTTATCTCCCTTGATTAGAAACGCTTTTAGAAAAAAACCTTTCCTTTTAACCCCAGCAGCGAGGGCCTCAAACATTGCGTCCCCGGCAAAGCTCCGGATCACCCGCTGCTCAGATGCAGTAAGACAGCACACGCCTTTTGAGCTTCTGCCTTTCCATCAGCCCCTCCAGCGTAAAGGATTCGAGTGCATCGAGCATTTTCCCGGCCACTTCGGACCAGACATCCCGCATAAGGCACTCCTCGGAACGTTGACAAAGCAGGGGCTTTTCAGTGCATTCGACCAGGCACATCGGCCCTTCCAGCGCGACCAGGATGTCTTTCAAAGTGATGTCCCGAGGTGGCTTCGCCAATGTGTACCCGCCCTGGGAGCCTCGGACCGAGTGAACGAATCCTGCATTCTTGAGGACGAGAATAAGATTGGAGAGATACTTCTCCGAGATCTCCTGCCGCGCCGCAATATCCTTCAGTGTGACAGGTCCATCTCCTGCCTGGAGGGCAAGATCGAACATGAGGCGAACGCCGTAGCGGCCTTTGGTTGATAATTTCATTGGAGCTTTCTCCGATACGCAACCAATTCCATAGTATTTGTGGACTATGTCGCATATTACAATACACACTGTCAATAGTCTTTTCCTGGATTACCCACTTTTTGAAAGTCCGCACAGGACCGCTTTCTATATTTTCAGGCGCTCGGGCGTTACGCAAGGCCCTCAACAAACTTTGTGCAGGCAAACCAGCCACCCCCGCAGGGGGAAATGTGAGGGAGGGCTTGATGGAAAAAAAGATCTGATTAGATTGTGGTCCAATTAGCAGGTGAATATCGCCACTTTCTATTTAGAGTGTTGCCTATTCCTATCTATATTATTCAGGAAGACTTCTCACCTGATCGCGCAAGCACTTTCACAGGAGGAATCGATGTATAAAAGCCCTTCGGTAAATTTCCCGGATCTGCTTTTATCTTTATCCGATGCGCTGGATCTCGCAAGTCCGGAACTATCCCTCCATCAGATGCGAACCGCATTCATCGCATGGGAAATCAGCAGGGCTGCCAATCTCCATCAGATGCGAACCGCATTCATCGCATGGGAAATCAGCAGGGCTGCCAATCTCCCCTCCGGCTTAATTAAACAGCTTTTTATCGCCGCGTTATTCCACGATGTCGGGGCTCTGACGCCCGAAGAGAAACTAAGTATTCACAGGAATGAAGTCGAGAATGTTGAACCCCATTGTATCTTTGGTGAAGCCTTCATCAGCCATGTACCCATGTTTGAGCCTTCTGCAAAGATCGTCAGATGGCACCATAAACCCTGGCAAGAGTATGAACAGACCAGCGATGATTCGCTCATATTCGCGTCTCAGATCCTCTACCTTGCGGATTCCGTTGAGCGTTTACTCGACAGCAACAGGTACATTCTGCTCCAGGGACTAGACATCCTTTCAACGATTTCCGGATGGTCCTCAACGTTGATCCACCCGCAAGTGGTCGATATATTTAAATCGGTAGCCGCCCGTGAAGATTTCTGGCTCGATTTGGTCTCACCACGCCTGTATTCACTCCTGCTGCACAATGGGCCATACCGGAACAAGGTACTCCCAATAACCGATCTCATGCCCATCTCTGAGATGTTTCGCAATTTGATCGATTTTCGCTCTCCATTCACCGGGACTCATTCCTCGGGAGTGTCGGCCACGGCCTCCAGCATCGCTCATTTTCTGGGCCTTACGAAGACCGATATCGAGCTTATGGAAGTCGCGGGCAACTTACACGATCTTGGTAAAATGGCAGTCTCGAACAATATAATAGACAAGCCGAACAAACTCACATCAGATGAGTTTGCAATAATTCGTCAGCACCCCTATTTGACGTATTCGATATTAAGTTCGATTGGTGGAATGAGGCAGATCGCCGAATCTGCTGCTTTCCATCATGAAAAATTGGACGGCAGCGGCTACCCGTTCCACATCGATGCCAGTCAGATCGATACGGGTCCGAGGATTATCGCGGTTGCAGATATTTTTACAGCCATGACTGAGAACAGACCTTATCGAAACACTAGGCCAAAGAGCGATATTTTATCCGTCCTAAATGGCTTGAGCAGCAAAAATCTTTTAGATAAGCATGTGGTAGGCGTTCTTGAATCCAACTATGATGAGATCATTGCGTCAACGGTTCTCAAGCAAAACGAAGCCAGGGAATCTTATCTGCGGCAATTCCAGCTGGATAAAAATTAACATCGCTGTCCGGTTAACTTCAAAGTTCAGCCTGTAACATACGGATTGCACTGTAATAAATCGACACTTTTCTTTTTGCGATTCAATTTTCCACTTCCCTTCTCAAACATTCGCCGAAATAATCAGAAATCCAAGGTCTTACCGGTTCGAGTTCGTGACTGTCCAGAATCCCCGGAGTGTGTTTGAGACCTTTGAAACGGCAGTTAAAAAAGCGGCGCCGCCCGTGAACTTTCCGGTTTGCAAAGTAGACTAATTCAAAGGCCGATACGTCATTGCGTTCATAAAGAATTGAAAAGCGTTATTCACCGCGACACGTGAGGAGGGAAAAATGCATACGAGAAAGATCATCATTTTGGCGTCCATCGGGTTGGCTCTTTTTATGATTGTTCCGACCACGCCCGTGAATGCTCAAGACTGCTATTACTGCAACCCGCTTCTCTTTCCGTTCGCTGTGGCGGCCACCGTCGTTGGAACCGCAGCAGCTATTGCAACTGCTCCTTTTTGTCCCTGCTGTGGACCCCCCTATTACGGGCCGCCCCCTCCAGCACCTGTCTATCATGGTCCTCCACCTCCGCCACCAGCGTATTACGGTGCTCCCCCTCCACCAGCCGCCTATTATGGTGCTCCCCGTCAGGCGCCCGCCTATTCAGGCGACCCGCCATATGGTTACAGAGCATGGGTTCGTGGACATTATG
>OMSV01000033.1:6445-7625 GCA_900290385.1 Syntrophobacter sp. SbD2
CCCGCCATATGGTTACAGAGCATGGGTTCGTGGACATTATGACCAGCATGGGGTATGGGTGCCTGGACACTGGCGAGATCCACGTTAGCCGTTTCAGTCAAATCGCATAGCAGGCCCCGGTGATCCCTTCATCCTGACTGCAATGATCCTGGGCCTGTCCTTTCTGCCTGAACCCTTCCGGCAGCAGGACATTTTTCACCCGGAACGAAATCGCCGGACTCCGTGTAGGCCTCTCTGAGGTGTTGCCGGGTTTTCTCGCCCTCAATGACAGGTTCTCAGCACGTTTTCCCTTGCTCACACGAGAAGAGCCTTGAATACGTTCCGTACCCTTCTTTATGCAAATCTTCCTTCGGAATGAACCTCAATGCAGCGGAGCCTATACTGTAGCGCAATCCGGTCGGTGACGAATAATCCTTGAATACGTATCCAAGGTGCGAGTCGCCAATCTGGCTCCTGACTTCGGTGCGCTGAATGAAAAATAGCTTTCGAACCCTTTTTTCAACGATATTATCGGGTTCGAGCGGTTTATCGAAGCTCGGCCATCCGGTGCCGGAATGAAATTTGTCCAAAGAGCTGAAAAGAGGCTCTCCGGAAACGATATCCACGTATATGCCCTCTTTGTCGTTGTTCCAGTATTTATTTTTGAAAGCAGGCTCGGTGCCGTTCTCTCGC
The DNA here is from genome assembly GCA_900290385.1 of Syntrophobacter sp. SbD2. Next base: position 7,118 of record OMSV01000033.1, read on the forward strand.
GTTACCTTATACTGGAGCGGAGACAGGGTCTTGCTGAGTTCTTTATCGCTCGGCCTGGAATAACCAAGTAAGTCCGTTCCGGCTTGCTCGCCGGCGCTGTGCGAAAGTCCCAGTCCCAGGCACAGCAAAACGGCGGCAACGATCAACAAAACCACAAGACCAAATTTCATCACCATCTCCCAGCTCGATATTTCCCGGATGCCAAGCACCTCCCGCACGTCTGTCCGTGCACCGCCTCCTTATAATGTAATGTTAAAATCAGATTCCTGATCTTAGAAGAAGCTCAATTAGAAAAGAAGAGACACAGATCAGGGTGGCAATGACTAAGAAAGCTACAAAACCAAATTCCATAAGTGCCTCCTTGACCGATTATTACCCAGTGCCAAGCGCCTCGCCGACGTCTGTCCGAGTACTATCTCTCTAAAGCGAAAAGATAAAATCGAATTTCTATTTTCAATACCTATTATCAAGTAAGAAACAACATCGATGCGGGATCAACTACGGCAGG
>OMSV01000132.1:0-272 GCA_900290385.1 Syntrophobacter sp. SbD2
ATGGCATAGCCAAAGAGTATAATCTGAATCAGCGGGATACCGATCATCATGCCGAAAGTCAGCCGGTCCCGGCGCATCTGGACGAATTCCTTGAACACCACGGCCCAAAAGCGGGCCGGAGAAAATATGGGCCTTTTTCCTGAGGCAAATAAGGTCATTGGGAAAGTTTACCCTTCGATTCTTTCATGAGATGAACGAAAACCTCCTCCATCCCCGGAGTGATCCTGCGCCATTCATATTGCCCGGTTTGAAAAGGGGCGATTGTTTCCTGG
>OMSV01000132.1:282-7999 GCA_900290385.1 Syntrophobacter sp. SbD2
CCCGAAGGCAACAGCCTGTTCCACCCCCGGTTTATTGCGGAGCGCTCCCGCCAGTTCCAGCAAATCCGGTCCGCTGGCAACCCAGGTCCTCAGTTTCGTTTCCGCGATGATTTCGGCCACCGTGCCGTGAGCAAGCAAAATGCCGTTCAGAATATAAGCCAGCCGATGGCAGCGCTCGGCCTCATCCATGTAGTGCGTAGAAATCAAAAAGGTCAGCCCCTGGCCGGCAAGCTGATGGATTTGTTCCCAGAACTCGCGGCGCGCTTGCGGGTCCACGCCCGCTGTAGGCTCATCGAGCAAGAGCAGTTTCGGCTGGTGGATCAAACAGGCCTCCAGGGCAAGGCGCTGTTTCCATCCCCCGGAAAGCTCTCCTACAAGCTGGTTCCTCCGTCCCTCGATCCCGAGCCTCTCCAGGCTCTCGTTCACAGCTTGGCGCCGGTTGTCCAGGGAATACATGCGGGCAATGAAATCAAGGTTTTCCGAAATCGTCAGGTCTTCGTATAAGCTGAACCGCTGGGTCATGTAGCCGACACGGCCTTTGATCGCTTCACTTTCACCGATCACGTCATAGCCCAGGCACGTGCCGCTGCCGGCATCCGGCCGGAGCAGCCCGCAAAGCATGCGGATAAATGACGTCTTCCCGCTGCCGTTTGGACCGAGAAACCCGCAGACCTCGCCCGTGCGGACTTGAAGGTCCACACTGTCTACGACCGTGCGGCCGTCAAACCGTTTGGTCATTCCGGTCACATCAATGACAAGGTCGTCGGCCATAGATCAGAAACCGAACTCCACATCCACTGGTTGGCCTGGATGGAGGTATTCCGCCGTCTTCGGGTCGAAAACCGCCTCGATCATGAACACCAGCCTGCTGCGGGCTTCTTTGCTGTAAATGACCGGGGGAGTGTATTCCACCTTGGGTGAAATGTAGCTCACCTTGCCTGCAAAAGGCTCGCGTATGCCGTCTACCATGATCCGGACGCTGTCGCCGGCGTGAATTGTACCGATCCTGGTTTCCGGCACAAACGCGCGCACCTTTATGTTCTGCGGGGGCAACAAAGCGACGATGGGCCTGCCTGCCGCTACCCATTCCCCCTCCCGGTAGAGAGTGTCAAAAACCAGGGCGTCCCGAGGTGCGAACTGCTGCTTTTGTGAGAGTTCCCATTGCGCCCTTGCCAGTGCTGCTTCCTGCGCTCTCATGGCGGCCTCGGCGGCCGAAATCTGATCGATGCGCGATCCGAGCTGCGCCGTTGTTATATCGGCTTCCAACTGTGATATCCGGTGGCGGTTCTGATCGTTGGTAGAGCGCGCAAGATCGAGCATCTCCGCCGAAATAGCCGTGGCGGCGAAAAGATTTTCACGGCGGGCAAATTCTTTTTCCGAAAGCACCAGCGCCGCCCGGGCCTGCTTCATCTGCTCCTTCAGGGATTCAATTTCCGATGGCCGTTTGCCTTTTTTTACGTCCTGCAGGTTTGCTCCGGCCTGCGCAACACGGCGTTCCGCTTCGTCCAGGGCTGCTTTTTCCGGTATGCTGTCCAGTGCGAAAAGGGCGTCTCCCTCTTTGACCTGATTGCCGCGCTGTACGGACAATGATTCAAGAGTGCCTGAGAGCGGCGAGGAGACATACACATACTCCCCCTCGACATAGCCCTGCACTCGGTTGGGCGCCGACAGGCCGCAACCCGCAAGGCTGCAAAGCACCGCGAGTGCGCAGCTTATATGGAAAAGCGCTCTTGGGAAACCCGGCCAGGACCCGGTCATAATTTAGATCTCCCTTGTCTAGCAGGGTGCTGAAAAACGATTGAAATTCCCACTTTACAGTAAGAAACCCGTGGAGCCGTCACCCCGGCGAAGGCCGGGGTCCAGTGTTTTGCCTTAAAAATCAAATAGTTCAAAAAAGCTCTGGATTCCGGCCTTCGCCGGAATGACAAAATAACCCGTCTTTTAGGGTTCTTTTCCCACCATCAGACCTTTTTTCAGCACCCTGCTAGTCATTACACCTTGTATCAGGGCTTCGCGAAGACCTTCTCCGGCGGGCGCCTTTCGTTTACGTAAGAATGCGGGATTGTCTCATCATTCCACTTTTTTGAGACATAGAGCCCGCAGTAACAGCTCCCATACTGCGCAACATCGGGCTCCCTGTATACGCAGGGGCAGATTATATCGCGGTCCCACTCGCGGTCGTCGGCCGCCAGCCTGCACGGGCAGCACATGTATCCGTACCGCTCCCTGTTGTCAAGCAGCGCTTGCAGCAGATTGAAAACCCTGGTCTTATCCTTATGGAAGAAATATCCTTTAGCTTCCTGCGCATTTTTCAAAAATTCGTAGAGCTGCTCGACGTTCATTCCAGGTTCAGCGCCTCCTTTATTTCGTCTCTTTTGAATCCAATGATGACCTTGGAGCCGATCATGAGCATCGGGAAGGCGCACCCGGGGTTGGCTTTTTTGATTTCCTCGATCATCTGGCGCCTCTCGTCGCCCTCGAGCTTATCGACGTTTACACAATCGTAATCCACACCGCATTTATCCAGAAACTCCTTTGTATCTTTGCAGTGGATGCAGGTAGTCAGAGCGTAAAGCTTTATGTCACAGTCCTTCATCTTTGCCCTCCGATCGACAGTAGCGAGGAAAAAAGTTTGGTTGACGCCGTCCCCGGTTTTATGCCCAGACGGGTAAGGGCAAAATCGTAGCGGACCGGATCGTCGGGGCGGATTGCGCTGAAAGCGTCCGTAATTTCAATGGCGCAACGCATGTCCGCCTGTTTTCGTGATGTTAGTCCCATGGCCGAGGCGATCCTGTGCATATGAGTGTCGAGCGGGATTATCAGGTGAGAGGCGGGAATGCTTTGCCATATTCCAGGATCGACATTGTCACTTCTTACCATCCACCGCAAAAAGAGGTTTAGCCTCTTGCATGCGCTGCCTCCCTCAGGTGAAGGTAAAAACATCGGGATCATTCGTCCACATGCCTGCTCCAGTTTTTTTACCAATCCGGTAAGGGCCGGGAGAATATTTGGGTCATGTTCACTAAATCCAGCCAGGAAGCATGACTCTAAAGACCCATATTCCAGGGTCAGTTTTCTAAGGGCTACCAGCAGGTCGGACAGGGTCTCGCCCGTGGTGAAACGGTGTTTGAAAAACTTGAATGCCTTCCTGATGGCGGCTGGCCGGTTTTCAAGCAGGAAAGAGGATGGGCTTGGACCCATGATGTCAAGAACGGACCGCACGCTCCGCAGGATCTGCCTCACCCGGCCGTATGCAAGCGCCGAAGCGATGAATGCGCTCAACTCCCTGTCGGGTTTATTGTCATAGAGGTAGACGAATTCCAGGGGATCGGGGTGGATATGCTCGAAACGATTGTAATGGCCGTAGAGCTTTTCGAGGGCCGGCCCAGATACTTCACCGCCGATGGGGCTGGGGCCGGCATCAGGGGCAAAGCTCAATACTGCGCCTGGATTCGATGATTTCAAACGGAACGCGCCTCCGGAAACGAAGTTGTTGTTTAACAATACCACAATAAAAATAGTTCGAACAGGGAGCAAGAAGCGGGGAGCAGGGAGCAGGGAGCGGGAATCTGGGAGCGGGAAGCAGGAGGCAGGGAGCAAAAACTTTACCCTTCCCGATTTTGGCTTTCAGTTTCGAGTTACTAAAAACTAACAACTCGCAATTAAGAACTCATCCTGCTTCACCCCTCACCTTTGCAGGTTCCCTGATCCGTTTTCTATGATCGGTATATCCGATCCGAATCTTTCTATGCTAGAGTGTTTCACCCGTTCGGAGGATAGATACTGTCTTCGTGAGAGGTTTGTCACTTTGGTCTTGAAGCGAAGGCAAATGTCCTTAAAGTCATAACTGCCCGAGACATGAACAGGAATCAGAGATACACATATAATCCTGGATTATGCGTGAGCATGCCTGAGAATTATACTGCGTTTGCCCCAACCATCTGATATTATGTCGTAAATTCGCAAGATGGAGGGAAAGCTACATGCGCGCAGTTGGTGACAAAAAGACAGGGACCATAAGGCTGGATTTTGACAGATCCATCAGCATTGATTTTCAGGGCGCAAAGATCACATCCGACACAGGCTTTCTTCTAATGAGAGAAATCGATCAGCGGTTCAACATCCTTGGCGGTGTAGAGTCTCTGATTGATGATCCAAGATCGCCTCGGCATACGGATCATTCGTTACTCCAACTGCTGCGGCAGAGAGTCTATCAGGTTGCGGCAGGCTATGAGGATTGCAATGATGCCGATCATCTAAAGGTAGACCCTGCGCTCCGGTTGGCCTTGGGCAAAGAGCATGAAAGTGGGGCGGGGCAATCCGCACTCTCTCGCTTTGAGAACAACATTCTCGCAACACGCCAGGGTTTAAAAGCCCTTGAAAATGCCATCACCCGATCTGCCGACACCCTGCTTCGGCGCAGAAACAAACGGCGGCTCATCATTGATGTAGATTCCACCGAAGATCCCGTGCACGGAAGCCAAGAGGGTGCAGCCTTTAACGGCTACTTCGACCAGGCTTGCTATCATCCTCTGTTCTGTTTGACCGACAAAGGTGATCTTTTGACCGCAAGGCTGAGACCCGGCAATGCGCACTCGGCCGATGGGGTCCTGGATCTTATCTCCCCTCTTGTTGAGCGCTACCGATCATGGTTCAAGCAGTTTTGGCTCCGGGGGGATGCGGCCTTTGCCGGTCCAGACCTGTACAAGTTTTGCGAAAAGAAGCGGATCACCTACTTCATCCGGCTTCCCAGCAACAACAGTCTGAAGAGGCACATCCTGCCTCACCTGAAGCGCCCTGTCGGTCATCCACCGAAGGGCGGGATACACAGGTTAGGGTAATCGAGTTTCATTATCAGGCGGACAAATGGAATAAAACCCGAAGGGTTGTCTGCAAGATAGAATGGCATGTGGGTGAACTCTTCCCCCGTGTCGGATTCATCGTGACCAACTCGAACCTTGAAGCAGAACACGTAATCACGGTCTACAATGGTCGGGCTGAGATCGAAAACCGCATAAAAGAGGGTAAGAATACCCTGCGATGGGACAAAACAAGTTGCCATCGGTTTGCAGCGGATCAGGCAAGGCTTCTCGTTGGATGTCTTGCCTATAACCTGCTCCACATGATCCGTGATACGGCGTTCTGGGGGCAAAGCGTTAGACCATCGATAGACTCGGTCATCAGGCGTCTCGTAAAGGTTGGGGCCAGAGTGGTCTACCATGCAAGGAGGTGGCATGTCCATGTTGCGTCGGCTTTTCCACTAGCCCTTTACTATCGCATTCTATTCGCCTGAACCCCTCAAATTGGGCAAGCGGGAAGCGAGCTGTAAACCCAGGGGATGGAGGTGCGTCCTTAAATTGCAAAAACCGGTCTCACTGAGATATCTCTTGCATTTTGGATTGGGAAATTGTATGGTTTCACGGACTTCGGAGGGGCAGGGGGCGTTTTTCGGGCAAAAATCCGGTCCCAACATGCAGTTTGGGTGCAGAGCGCAGAAGTTGATGCATTATTCCGGGTAAAGAGGAACCATCAATAAGGAACACATGATCGATCACAGGAGTATGTCGATGGCTGACATAGATTCAGAAAAGAGCAACAAGATTCTCACGAGCGAAGATTTGAAGATAGTCCGCAATGACGAAGACTTTAAAATAGTCCACGGTATAACCCGCCGAAATTTCTTACTATACACGGTTGGAGCAGTTGCAGGCGGCATTTTCCTGGACACGATGAATACCGTATACGGGAGCGACGGAAGCCGTGTGGGTGGGTGTGGGATCGCCAGATACCCGATTGATTTCCCTGTCGTCACGACTGTTAAGCAGGTGCTGTCATTTCGATACCCGGTTACAGGGCTCTCTCCGACCCAGCTTCGGCTCGTGTCACTGTACGGTATCTACGGCTACGGCAACTATACGTTAGATAGTCTGGGTCTCCCGATCGTCCAGCGGCTCGATCTTATGCCGAAGGAATACAGCAACCCACGTCCCGTGAGACGTGAACAATTAGTGAATTTTTTTGCCATAACCGACATCCATATCACCGATAAGGAAGCCCCGAATCAACTGATCTATGACCAGCAGGTAGATCCCATACATGGAGGGCCTATGACATCGCTCTACTCGCCGGTCATGTTAAACACGACTCAGGTCCTTGACGCCGCTATACAGACGGTAAACGCTCTGCACGAGGAAACTCCATTCGATTTCGGCATCTCTCTGGGCGATGCGGCCAACAGCAGCCAATACAACGAGACGAGGTGGTATATCGACGTCATTGACGGCAAAGTCATCACTCCCAGCTCCGGCGCCCACCTCGGAGCCACCACCATCGACTACCAGAAACCCTACCATGCCGCCGGGCTCAATCCCTCGATCCCCTGGTATCAAGTTGTCGGCAACCACGATCATTTCTGGCTAGGTTCAATTTCTGTGGATGCCGACCCGCTCAAGATTAAGCAGTCGTATACCAGCAGCAACGTCTGGGCTGTGGGGGATCTAATATCACCTAACGTGCCGGCGGACTTCCCATGCACACATGACACGACAGCCAGCATAAATCAACACACTTACTACATGGGCGTACTCAACGGCTTAACCCCTACCGGCAATATCATAGACGCCGGAACCGTCGCATCCATAGGTTCTCCCCCTAAGGTTGCCGCCGATCCCGATCGTCGCCCGCTCCTGCGTGAAGAATGGGTACAAGAGTTTTTCACTACAACCTCAACTCCGGTCGGTCACGGTTTCAACTTGGTGGATTCCTCCCTCGGGAGTGGCTTTGCCTGTTATAGTTTCCTGCCGAAGTCGAATATACCGCTCAAGATCATCGTGCTTGACGATACCCAGTCGGAAACCGACGGCTCTCACGATATTCACGGACACGCGTTTCTCGACGCGATGCGGTGGAAATGGCTTCAGGCCGAACTCGCTGCCGGTCAGGATAACAATCAGCTTATGATCATCGCCGCGCACATACCGATCGCCGTTGCAGCCATTGGCTCCTGCATGGAATGGTGGGAGTCTGACAAGGACCCGAATGCGACAGAACAGAATGCCGTCTCCTTAACAGACCTGGTTGCGGTGCTTCAGAACACGCCGAATCTTCTCATGTGGATCGCCGGACATCGTCATGTCAATACAGTTAAAGCATTTCTGCCACCTGCCGGCGGTACTCCGGAAAACGGGTTCTGGCAGGTCGAATCTTCAGCACTAAGGGATTTCCCCCAACAGTTCCGCACCTTCGAGATCTACCTCAACAGCGATTATACCATTTCAATCGTTACGATCAACGTCGATCCTGCAGTCGCCGAAGGAACCCCGGCCGCAACATCGCGTTCTTATTCAATCGCGGCGCAACAGATAGTGCAAAACAACTTAACTCCGAATACCCCAAATGTTGCGACAATGTTTATCAATAATGTTCCGGTCGAGACCATGGACCCGAGTCGAGCGCAGAACGGCCTTACAGATCCGACTATCCTTTGGCCGTCGCTGCCTGGAGTTTCGTACTGTGCGTCGTACAACGCGGAACTGTTTAAGCAACTGAGTCCGGCAATGGTCAACGAGCTGAAGGTGCAGTTTCCGCCATGGAATCACCGTCACTGTTGATGAGCACTGCCCGTATATGGGGATATTTTTTGAATTCTTTCAGCAGTAAATTCGCCAGTCGATTGTTAAATACATACTCTCCAACACCCCTCGCGCTAACTACTCCA
>OMSV01000067.1 GCA_900290385.1 Syntrophobacter sp. SbD2
AAGTCCTTCAAAAACCCCGCTACATCGACACTTCAAAGTGCACCGGCTGCGGCGAATGCGCCAAAGTCTGTCCGGTTGCATGCGGCAATGAATACAACCAGGGTCTCGACACCCGGCGGGCGGCATTCCGCAAGTACCCCCAGGCAGTACCCGGAGCATTCGCCATTGAAAAGCGCGGGACTTCCCCGTGCAAGGCGACCTGCCCGGCGCACATTTCTGTCCAGGGGTATGTGGCTTTGACTGCTCAGGGCAAATATCAGGAAGCCCTTAAGCTTATCAAGGAAGAAAACCCACTGCCCGCCATCTGCGGCCGTGTCTGCCATCATCCATGCGAGACAGCCTGCATGCGAGGTGAACTTGACGAGCCTGTGGCGATCGATTCGATCAAGCGCTTTCTGGCCGATCTGGATTTGAGCTCAGAAACCAGGTTCGTCCCTCAGATAAAAGAAAAACGCAACGAGAAGGCCGCGATCATCGGTTCTGGTCCGGCGGGCTTATCGTGCGCCTATTACCTGGCGATCGAAGGTTACCAGGTAACGGTGTTTGAAAAGCTTCCGGTGCTTGGAGGCATGCTGAGCGTTGGCATTCCATCCTACAGGCTCCCGAAAAACACAATCGAAGCCGAAATCCAGGTCATACGGGATATGGGCGTGGAGTTCAAAACCGGGGTGGAGATCGGCAAGGATTTTACCATCTCCCAACTGAGAGACCAGGGATACAAGGCTTTCTTCATGGGCATAGGCGCCCAGGAATGCAAAGCGCTCGGCATCCCTGGCGAAGAGTTCAAAGGGGTGGTCCCGGGTGTTGAATACCTAAGAGACATAAACCTCGGCAAAAAGGTCCTCCTGGGAAATCGCGTCGCGGTAATAGGCGGTGGAAACGTTGCGATGGACACGGTGCGAACGGCGCTTCGCAACGGATCGAGCAAGCCCTTTCTAATCTATCGCCGAAGCGAGAAGGAAATGCCCGCCAACGAGGAAGAGATCCTCGAGTGCCGCGAAGAAGGCATCGAGATCATGACCCTCACGAACCCCAAGCGGATTATCGGAGAAAACGGGCGGGTAAAGGCTGTTGAATGCATGAGGATGGAGCTCGGAGAGCCGGATGCAAGCGGACGAAGGCGGCCGGTGGCAGTTGTGGGCTCCGAGTTCATCCTGGAAGTGGACGCAGTCGTTCCGGCTATCGGCCAGGAATCCGACTGGGCGTGTCTTACCGAAGAGTGCGCCTGCCAGCTTAGCGATTGGGGCACGATGAGAATCGACCCGCTCACCCTGCAGACCCACGATCCCGACATTTTTGCGGGCGGCGATGCGGTGACCGGCCCAAGGACGGTAATTGAAGCAATTGCCGCCGGCAAGCAGGCGGCAATTTCGATCGGCAGATACATCCAAGGGGAAGATATAAGCGCCGGGCGCGAAAAGGAATGGCAAGCGGTCCAGCAGCTCTCGACCGAAGGCTATGACAGAATGCCGCGCGCGCATATGCCTGTTATGTCTCCTGAGATCCGCGTCGGCAATTTCGAAGAAGTGCAGCTCGGGTTGACCGAAGAGCAGGTTAGGGCCGAAGCGTCGCGCTGTCTTAGCTGCGGTGTGTGTTCCGAATGCTACCAGTGCGTCGAGGCCTGTCTTGCAAAGGCTATCGATCACGAGCAGCCGGCCAAGACGCTGGAGCTAAACGTGGGCGCAATCATCGCCGCGCCCGGCTTTACACCTTTCGATCCCTCGAAGCTCGATACCCACGGATATAAAAGATTCCCCAATGTGATGACTTCGATGGAGTTCGAGCGCATCCTTTCGCCCTCCGGACCTACTCAGGGGCATCTCGTGCGGCCCTCAGACCACCAGGAGCCTAAAAAGATAGCCTGGATACAATGCGTGGGATCCAGAGATCGCCAGCACGGCGCCCATACCTACTGCTCGGGCGTTTGCTGCATGTACGCTATAAAGGAGTCGATGGTCGCCAAGGAGCATTGTCCCGACGGCCTCGATACGGCCATTTTCTATATGGACATGCGCACTTACGGAAAGGACTTCGAGAAATATTACAACAGGGCGCGGGACAAATATGGAGTCCGGTTCATCCGTTCGCGAGTACACACGGTGGACCCCATTCCCGGCAGCGAAAACGTGTTGATCCAGTATACCACTGAGGCCGGAGAGCAGCTCTCGGAACAGTTCGATATGATTGTTCTCTCGGTGGGTGTGGAAACGACACCCGAGACCGTCGAGCTGGCGCAGCGGCTGGGCATTGATCTAACCGATCACAAATTCGCGCAAACCGGCGGGTTTGCGCCGGTAAGCAGCTCTCGTCCGGGGATGTACGTCTGCGGTCTCTTCCAGGGTCCCAAAGATATTCCCGCCTCAGTTATGGAAGCGAGCGCGGCGGCTTGCGCTGCAGCAATCGATCTTGCCCCGGCAAGGGGTTCACAGGTCGAGATAAAGGAAGTCCCTGTCGAGCAGGACGTCTCGGAGCAGGAGCCAAGAATCGGCGTCTTTGTCTGCAGCTGCGGCATAAATATCGCTTCGGTGGTGAATGTTCCGGAAGTTACAAAGTACGCCGCAACTCTGCCGAATGTGGTCTACACCACCAATTATCTTTTCACCTGCTCGCAGGACAGCCAGGAGAAGGTGAAGGAGATCATAAAGGAGAACAGGCTAAACCGGGTCGTCGTCGCCGCCTGCTCGCCCCGCACGCACGAACCGCTCTTCCAGGAGACCCTGAAGGACTGCGGCCTCAATAAATACTTGTTTGAGATGGCCAATATCCGCGACCAGGATTCCTGGGTCCACCAGCAGGAACCCGGACCTGCGACAGAAAAGGCCAAAGACCTTATTCGCATGTCGGTGGCCCGCGCTTCTCTTCTCAAACCGCTGGTCGAGAAGTCTCTGACTGTAAATCCACGCGCTCTAGTAGTCGGCGGCGGCATAGCCGGCATGAATGCCGCTTTGGGCCTTGCCCGGCAGGGCTTCGAAACCATAATCGTCGAAAAGAATGCTGAACTGGGCGGAATGGCCAGGAATATTCCGCACACCATTGAGGGTCTCAACGTCTCCGAGTACCTCGACAAGCTCATCGCCGAAGTCCGGGAGAACACCTTGATCGAGGTATTGACCGGAGCACGCCTGACCGGGCTTTCGGGATACAAGGGAAATTTCGTTTCGCGGATCGAAAACGGCAACGGAGGCCCGAAGGAAGTCAGCCATGGCGCCATAATTGTCGCCACCGGCGCCCGCGAATACAAACCAAAGGAATACTTGTACGGCCAGACCGACCGTGTCATGACGCAAGTCGAGCTGGGGCAGTTGGTCAAGAATAACCCGGGTGAGGCTTCGAAATGGAACCGGGCGATCATGATTCAGTGCGTAGGCTCCCGCAACGAGGAGAACCCCAATTGCAGCAGGATCTGCTGCCAGGGCGCCGTGAAACACGCTCTGGAGCTAAAGCAGTTAAATCCGGAGATGGACGTCGTCGTCCTCTATCGGGATATGCGCACCTACGGGATACTTGAGGACTATTACACCAAAGCCAGGCAGAACGGCGTTCTTTTCGTCAGGTTCGATCAAGACAAACCGCCGGAAGTGGCCCAGGACAGCAAGTGGCCGCTCAGCGTCTCATTTATGGACCATGTGTTGCGAAGACCCGTACAGATGAGCGCAGACGTAGTGATCCTCAGCGCAGCCACGCTGCCCGAAGACAACGAGGAGCTTGCCGGGATCCTGAAAGTTCCTCGCAACCCCGAGGGGTTCTTCATGGAGGCGCATGTCAAGTTGAGACCTGTCGATTTTGCCTCTGAGGGTATTTACCTTTGCGGGACCGCCCACAGTCCTAAGCTGATGCCCGAGAGCATAGCCCAGGCAATGGCGGCAGCCGCAAGGGCAGCTTCCTTCCTGTCCTCAAAGGACGTGACTGTTGGAGGCGTTGTAGCCCAGGTCGAACCGGGTCTTTGCGCCGCATGTCTGGTTTGCGTGCGAGCTTGCCCATACGGGGTTCCTCATATCAACGAAAATGACGTTTCTGAGATAAACGAAGCGCTTTGCCAGGGATGCGGCATCTGCGTTTCTGAGTGTCCGGCCAAAGCGATCCGGCTGGGCCACTATACTGACGACCAGATCATGATAAAGGTGGATGTCCTTCTGGAAGGAGCGATCTGATGGAAAACTTTGAACCGATCATAGTTGCCTTCTGCTGCACGTATTGAGCGTATTCTGCGGCGGACCTGGCAGGTTCGATGAGATTGACGTACCCGAGCAACATCCGAATAGTTAAAGTGCCGTGCACCGGCAGAGTTGCGATCATTCACCTGATGAAAGCAATCGAGAAGGGGGCTGACGGCGTTTTCGTGGCTGGGTGTATGGAAGGCGATTGCCATTTTCAGGCAGGCAATCTCAGGGCGAAAAAACGGGTTACATACGTCCGGCAGCTTCTCCAAAGCATAGGCATGGAACCCGACCGGGTTGCCATGTATAACCTATCCTCCGGTGAAGGACCCCGGTTTGCGGAAATAAGCCGCGAGATGACCGATAAAATCCGGCAGCTTGGCCCCAACCCCGTCAGAGCTCAAGGGGCAAGAAAGGCAGAAGCTGCATGATAATGGCCAAACCCAAACCAACTGAAGAAATAATCCGCGAAATCAAGGATTTCGATAATATCCTGGTGGCGGGTTGCAACGGATGTGTCGCAGTTTGCGAAGCAGGCGGTCTGAAAGAGGTGGAGATCCTTGCCTCAGCATTGCGCATGTATTTCGCCAATCAGCAGAAGAAAATCGAAATCGGCGAAGTCAGCCTGACCCGTCAGTGCGATAAGGAATATCTGGCTGAACTCAAGGACAGGATCGGCGCCTATGATGCCGTGGTTTCCATAGCCTGTGGCGCCGGAGTGCAGTTCATGGCCGAGATGTACAGCAAGATGCGTGTTTTCCCCGGTGTAGATACCTGCTTTATCGGCGCAACCGAGGAAAAGGGTGTGTGGACCGAGCGATGCCAGGCATGCGGCACATGTATTCTCGCCAGCACCGGCGGTATCTGCCCGGTCGCCAGATGTTCCAAGCGCATACTAAATGGCCCATGCGGCGGCTCTTCGAATGGAAAATGCGAGATCGACAAGGAAGTTCCCTGTGGATGGCAACTGATATACGAACGGCTCAAAGAACTCGGAGAACTCAAGCGCTTTGAGGAACCTACACCCGCAAAAGATTGGTCGACGAGCAGGGACGGGGGACCCCGCAGGTTGATAAAGGAGGTCTCGCAGATATGAGTGCCACAACACCGAGCAAATTGGAGAGTATCCTCGCAGCCGGACACTTCGCAGTCACCTCCGAATGCGGTCCCCCTCGAAGCGCTGAAGGAACCGTAGTCGACGAAAAAGCCAGACTGGTTGGCCCGTATGTGGATGTAATAAACGTCACGGACAACCAGACTGCCGTCGTACGCATGTCCAGTCTGGCTTCCTGTATCCGTATAAAACAACTGGGATTCGAGCCCGTGCTCCAGATGACGACCCGGGATCGAAACCGTATCGGTCTGCAGAGTGACCTTCTTGGAGCAGGCGCGTTCGGTATCAATAACGTGCTCTGCTTAACGGGCGATCATCAAAGATTCGGTGACCACCCCAACGCAGCCAATGTTTTTGACCTTGATTCCACTCAATTAATTCAGACGGTCAGGCAAATGCGTGATGAAGGAAAGCTGCTGAGCGGCTATGAGATGACTGTGCCACCCAAAATGTTCATCGGAGCGGCGGAAAACCCATTCGCAGACCCCTTTGAAATACGCGTGCTGCGCCTGGCCAAAAAAGTGGCCGCCGGCGCCCAGTTTATTCAGACCCAGTGCATCTATAACATGGAAAAATTCAAACTTTGGATGCAACAGATCGTGGAGCGCGGACTCCATGAAAAGGTGTCGATCCTGGCCGGAATAACGCCAATGAAATCCATTGGTATGGCCAGGTATATGAAGGCCAAAGTCCCCGGCATGGACGTGCCAGACGAAGTTATCAAGCGGCTCCAGGGAGTACCCAAGGACAAAGTTGCTGCGGAAGGAATTAACATTGCGGTCGAACAGATCCAGGAACTCAAGGAGTGTCCGGGCGTTCGCGGCTTCCACGTTATGGCCATCGAATGGGAAGAAAAGGTACCCGAGATCGTGGAGCGTGCAGGCCTTTATCCACGGCCCAAAGTTGATTAGCCGACCGGATTGAAACCCGTTTGGCAATACCTCCACTTTTAACATTCCGGATACCCCTGTGCATCCTCGCATCAGGGGTATTTTTTTGTTTTCTCCCTGCGTTTGTTTCGCCGTGAAGCTCTGCTCTTCTGTCCACTTATTGTTTCAGTTTGTCGTATTTTAGTTTCACTGGAATTACGGCCTCCCTGCAACTGCCTCCAGATGAATTTTGTAACTCATTGATATCTCTTATATTATATTTGCTACACCTGCATAGCCCGCTGGCACACGGATTGCTTATAATCCGCATCCGACAAACCTACTTCATCGGCCACAACTATTTTGTAATAGAGACCTCTTGTTTAGCGGCAGTCTGGCAGGACTTTACCCCCACAACGAGGAGTTACTCATTCGCAAGACTTTAATTAGAGTCTGTTACTGCGAAAATACCCCGCTTTGCCTTGTTGCGGGTTTTTCCGTAAGCTCGCTAGTGATTCGCGTCAGCCCTGGACAGAGGCCGGAGGCTGTCAATCGTTTGCCGAAGTCGTCACAAGGAGAGCAGTAATGGCCAAGACCCAAGAATATCCAGTCATTTGGCTCCAGGGGGCTACCTGCACTGGGTGCCCTGTTTCAGTCCTGAACTCGGTAAGCCCTTCCATTAAGAATTTGCTCATCGATGAAATCCTCCCCGGCAAACATGTGAGCCTGAAATTCCAGACCACGGTGATGGCGGGTTCCGGAGAGCAAGTCATCACCACCATGGAAGACACGTGCAAGCAACATAAAGGTGGGTACATACTGGTTGTAGAAGGGGCGATACCGACCCGGAGCAACGGGAGATACTGCAGCCTTGGCGAGAGGAACGGCGCTCCGGTCCCTATAGCTGACAGGGCGGCGGAGCTTGGATCTGACGCCCTGGCAGTAATTGCCCTGGGAACTTGCGCCGCTTACGGCGGCATTGCCGCTGCGGCCCCCAATGCTTCCCAATCGGTCAGCGTACCGGAGTTGTTCCGTTCGAAGGGGATCAATACTCCCCTGATAAACGTCCCGGGATGTCCCCCTCATCCCGATTGGTTCATGGGAACCGTGGCAAGTGTTTTGCTCATGGGCTTGCCCAAGGCCGGGGATGTGGATGAGTTCGGGCGCCTCAAGTCGTTCTATGGCAGTCTCATACACGAGAATTGCCAGCGCCGGGCATACTATGATGAGAAAAAATTCGCCAAGAAGCTTAGCGACGAGGGATGCCTTTACGAGTTAGGCTGTAAGGGGCCGCTAACTCACGCTGACTGTCCAAACAGGCTTTGGAACGGCGGCGCCAACTGGTGCGTGGGGTGCGGCGGACTGTGTATCGGCTGCACGAGCCCCGGCTTCCCCGACATGGTCTCGCCTATATATCAGAAGGCCCCGGACGTAGGTTTACCCAACATAGGCGCCAGCAAGTAGAGGAGGTTTGGACAGATGAGCCGCATTTTGTTAGACCCCGTTACTCGTATAGAAGGACACCTTAAGGTTGAAGCATACCTGGAGAATGGCACGGTAAAGGAGGCTAAGAGCACAGGTACTCTTTTCCGCGGCATTGAGCTAATTCTCCAGGGAAGGGACCCGCGTGACGCGCAGCACATAACTCAACGCATTTGCGGCGTATGTCCTACAAGCCACGCTATGGCCGCCACCTTCAACCTGGACAGCGCTTTCGGAATAGCTGACAAGATACCGGACAACGGCAGGATTCTCCGCAATTTGATCCTGGGCGCAGCTCACCTCTCAGATCACATCCTTCATTTTTATCACCTTGCCGCTTTGGACTACGTCGATGTGACCAAGGTAGCCGCATATGACGGCAAAGACAGCGCCTTGAAGACCGTGAAGGCATTCATAGAGCGGGGAGAGCTTGGGCCTTTCGTTCCCCGTTACGAGGGCGACTACCGCTTTCCGGCCGAGATAGACCAGGAACTGGTAGGCCACTACGTACAAGC
>OMSV01000046.1 GCA_900290385.1 Syntrophobacter sp. SbD2
CCTTGCAGTATCGACTCCTATTGGGGAATTTCGCGGCAGCGCTACTGGGGGGCGCCCATTCCGATCATTTACTGTGAGAAGTGCGGTGTTGTGCCGGTCCCCGAGCACGACCTGCCCGTTGTGCTCCCCCTGGATGTGGAGCTTCTGGAAAACGGCGGCTCCCCGCTGCCCGTCCACAAGCCTTTCTACTCCACCGCCTGCCCGAAGTGCGGGGCCGATGCGCGGCGTGAGACCGACACCATGGACACCTTCGTTGAATCCTCCTGGTACTTTGCCCGATTCGCCTGTCCTGACTTCGAGGGCGGCCCGCTCGACAGGGAACGGGCCCACTACTGGATGCCGGTTGACCAGTACATCGGCGGCATAGAACACGCCGTTTTGCATCTGCTCTATTCGAGATTTTTTGTAAAGGTCTTGCGCGACATGGGATATCTACAGACCGATGAGCCTTTCCGGAACCTTCTCACACAGGGAATGGTCATAAAAGACGGCTTCAAAATGAGCAAATCGAAGGGAAACGTGGTGGACCCCGATGAAATGATTCAGGCATACGGAGCGGATACGGTGCGCCTCTTCTGCCTGTTCGCCTCACCGCCCGAAAAGGACCTCGACTGGAGCGACCAGGGGGTGGAAGGTTCTTTTCGGTTTCTTTCCAGGATGTGGCGGCTGGCTTCCGAAAACCTCGACGCCCTGAAGTCCTCTGGTCCCTGCCGGGGCGAAACCCCTCTTGACAAAGATCTTGCCCAACTCCGCCGCAAGACTCACCAGACAATAAAAAAGGTTACGGAGGATATTCGCGAAAGGTTCCATTTTAACACGGCCATCGCCGCCATTATGGAGCTTGTGAATCTGATCCACCAGGTGCTCGACGGCCGGACGGCGGACCCCACGGTCTGGCCGGTAGTCAGGGAAGCCGTTGAGGCCGCAATAGTCATCTCATCGCCCATGGTTCCACACATTTGCGAGGAACTCTGGAGAATCCTCGGCCATCAAGAGCTTCTTCTGGATACTGGTTGGCCCAAATGGGACGCTCAGGCGCTCAAAGCCGAGGAAATGCTCATCGTCGTCCAGATCAATGGAAAACTGCGAAGCAAGATAACCGCTCCGGCGGACGCCACCGATGAGGAACTGGAGGATATAGCGCTCAAGGATTTCAGGATAAGAGATTTCCTCGAAGGAAAACAGGTCAGGAAAGTAATCGTTGTGCCAAAGAAGCTGATAAATATTGTAGTATAGGCAAAGCAATGTTACGCGAACTCAGGCTTATGCCGTTCTTGCCAGGATAGTTGCCACAAATTCAAGTATATAGCATAGTGGGGGTGCTCGACATGGTTGCACGGAATCTTAAAGCAATATTGATAATAAGCTCCATCTCATTTTGCCTTGTCTCATGCGGCTATCACTTCTCAGGCGAGGGCCAGGGGCCGAAACCAGGGCTGAAGTGTATCGCCATTCCTGTGTTCGATAACAAGACCTCAGAGCCGGACGCCGGGGCGATTTTCGCCGGGGCGCTAAGACAGGAATTTATGCGCAAAGGCGCTATGAAGGTAGTCCCCGTCGAACAGGCGGAAGCCGTATTCAAAGCGACCATCAAGAACATTCAGACTCAGGCGGTTGCTCATGAACCCGTTGCCAATGTTGTGGCCAACCGGGTTACAGTGGAAACCCGGCTTGTTGTGACCGTGGACATTAAATGCGAGGAAAAGGAAAGCCACAAAGTGCTCTGGGCCGACCCAAATTTCAGTTACTGGAAAGTTTACCAGGTGGAGGATAATCCGCTGCAGCCCAATCCGATTACCGGCTTTGAATACAGGCAGGCCGCACTCGGCTTTCTGGCCCGCGAGATGGCAACACGCATCCATGACAGATTTTTGAGCAACTTCTGATGCACGCCGAAGATTTCCTCAAAGCGCTCGACGCCGGCAAGATAGATCCGGTATATCTTTTCGTTGGGGGGTCCGCTTTCCTTATGGAACAAGCCTGGAAGAAGCTGCTTTCAAGCTTGCTGCCGCAGCGGGGCAAAAACTTCAACGGCGAGAGGGTACGGGCAAAGGAAACAGAAGCAGGAAATGTGATCGAGCGGATGGCCACCACTCCAATGTTTGGGGGGCGAAGGCTAATCATGGTAGACAATGTCGAGGCCTGGGGAAAAGGGGACCGTGCAGCCATGGAGGCTTTCGTGCAGCGAATCCCTCGCTCGGCATGTCTCGTCATGACAGCCTTAGACAGGAAAAACGTCGAAGCACTTGCAAAAGCGGTTGAAACCAAAGGTAAGGTCGTCCAGTTTCGATCTCCCGGTGATAAGGAGGCCCTGCGCTGGTTGATCGAAAGATGCACGCAACTCGGGAAAATTCTCTCCCACCGTGCCGCGTTCCTCCTGGTTGAGATGGTCGGAAGCGATATGCATGCTCTCGCATCCGAGTTGGACAAGATTTGCACCTTCGTCGGGGAACGTGATCGGATCGAAACTGAGGACATCCTCGAAACCGCCAGCTCTCAGAGAAGTTTCTCCGCGTTCGACATGCTGGATCACCTCAAAGCGCAGCAGGCGGACAAAGCCCTAAGGTCCCTGAGAAGCCTTATCCTCTCCGGTGAGATCCCTTTGAAGATTCTCTCGACCCTGGCCTGGCAGATTCGTATTGTGTGGCAGGTTAAAGACGGTCTGCGGCAGGGCATATCGGAAGCCGAACTGGCTGCACGGCTGAAATCGCATCCTTTCGTGATCAAAAAGGCCCGGGAACAGGCCGTTCGCTTTTCGGACGCAGACTTGTACAGAGTGATTGAGGCTATCGCTAAGACGGACATCGCGATCAAGAGCACGGGTACGCCCCCCGAGCTGTTGCTCGAAGAGCTGGTCCTCGATCTTTGCATGGACGGCAAAAAGCCCTCCATCACCCCTGGAAGGCAAGAAAAGGAAATGCGGCACAGAAACTAAAGAGCGTTGACTTCGCGGGTCAGGCGGGAAATTTTCCGTGAGGCCGTATTCTTATGGACAACGCCTTTCGAGGCGGTTTTAGCAATCACCGAGATCGCCTTCTTCAATTGTTCGGCAGCCTTTTCAGGCGACTTGCCGGCTATGGCCTCATCGAGGTTCCTTATCACGTTTTTCATCCTGGTCTTTCGGGAGCGGTTTCGCACCCGCTGCTCCTCACTCTGTCTCGCCCTCTTGATAGCTGACTTATGGTTGGCCAATCCAAACCTCCTTGAGATTCACCGGCGTAAATCCGGCATGCCGGTCAAGATGCACAAGAGTACTTATATACATCTAATGAAGAAGAGATGTCAAGCAGGATTCGGGAATCAAAAATGGGTATCCACCACTAATTCAGGCGACCTGTTTTGAATCGTCTTTGGCTACCATGGCCTTTACTTCGTCCATGAATTTCTTTAGCTCCTCGCCGTCGATGGATTCTTTTTCAAGCAGGATTCTGGCCAGTTTCTCAAGCATGTCGCGCCGATGAGTCAGAATCTTGCTCACATTCCCGTGCGTTTCTTCGATTATGCCGGCTATCTCCTCGTCAATCTGCTGGGCGGTCTTTTCGCTGAACTCCCTGCCTTGTGAACCCATGCCAAGATCGAGGTGCGCAGAGCGCGGTTCGCTGACAAAGGTAAGGGGGCCGAGCTTTTCGCTCATTCCGTATTCCATGATCATGCGGCGCGCTATGTCGGTTGCGCGCTGAAGGTCGTTCTGAGCGCCGGTCGAGATGTCGCCGAAAATGATCTCCTCTGAAACCCTGCCGCCTAGCAGCACTTTCAGTCTGTCAAGAAGTTCTCCTCTCGTCATGAGGTATCTGTCTTCGGTTGGCAACTGCTGGGTGTACCCCAGGGCAGCGATACCGCGTGGAATAATGGAGATTTTGCTGACTGGATCGGTGTTGGGAAGCACCATTGCAACAAGCGCGTGGCCCGATTCATGGTAGGCGACGATTTCCTTCTCTTTGGGGTTCATCACCCTGTTTCTTTTTTCGATCCCGCCAATTATTCGGTCAGCGGCTTCTTTAAAGTCGGCCATTGTGACCTCATCCCGGTCGCGTCTTGCCGCAATCAAAGCCGCCTCATTGATGAGGTTGGCAAGATCGGCGCCCACGAACCCCGGAGTCATGGCCGCAATTGTCTTTAGCTCGACGTCAGGACCCAGCGTGACCCCTTTTGCATGAACATGCAAAATAGCTTCTCTACCTCGAATGTCGGGCTTGTCGATTGCCACGTGCCGGTCGAAACGACCGGGCCTCAGCA
The DNA here is from genome assembly GCA_900290385.1 of Syntrophobacter sp. SbD2. The sequence continues at coordinate 4,237 of OMSV01000046.1, forward strand.
ATGCCTGGTCGAGTATTTCGGGGCGGTTTGTCGCGGCTATTATGATTACTCCGGCCCGTTGATCGAAACCGTCCATCTCAACCAGGAGTTGGTTCAGTGTCTGCTCCCTTTCATCATGACCTCCGATAGGATTCAGGCCGCGCGCCTTGCCCAAAGCGTCCAACTCGTCCACGAAAATGATGCATGGAGCGTGCTCCTTTGCCTGGCCGAAAAGATCTCGCACACGCGCCGCGCCAACACCGACAAACATCTCGACGAACTCCGACCCGCTCATGCTGAAGAAAGGCACTCCGGCCTCTCCCGCTACGGCACGCGCAAGCAGGGTCTTACCCGTCCCAGGCGCACCCAAGAGCAGAAGCCCCTTGGGGATTTTGCCTCCAAGCCTCTGGAACTTGCCCGGGTCCCTCAGAAATCCGACGATCTCCTCAAGTTCAGCCTTTGCCTCGTCTATGCCGGCCACATCATCGAATGTTACGCTAATCTCTTTTTCGGCGTAAATCTTCACCTTCGCCTTGCCAACCGAGAGCACTCCCTGAGGTCCGCTTCCCATGCGCCGCATGAGAAAGCTCCAGAAAAAGAAAAATATAGCCAGCGGCAGCAGCCAGGAAATCAGCACGCCAAGCCACTTACTGTCGGAAGAGCCGCTGAATTTTATCCCCTGGGCTTCAAGGTCTTTTACCAGATCGGGGTCTTCAACCCGCACGGCGCTCACAGATTTGTTGGGTCCTTGTGCATCTTTTAGCGCAGCAGTAACTGTATCGGGACTGAGCGTCACGCTCTCCACTTTCCCGGTCCTGACCAACTGCTTGAATTCGGAATATGAGACCCGGTTTGCCTGCTGCTCGGTCATCAGCGTTTGAAACCACATGATCACAAGCAGCGCCGCGATGAAATACCAGATTGAAAAATGCACCTTGCGCTGGTCCTGTTTTCTACCTCCATCCCCCGAGGGCCCTCTGAAATGATTCATAAATTTACTCAACGGATCTTTCTGTTCGTCATTCGCCATTTTTGTCAGTCCCCTCTTTTACGCCCGCAGAAAATTACCCCCAGCTCTGTCGGAGGTCGTTCCCCGGTTGGGGAAAACATGAGTCCCAAAATATTCCGGGCCAGACTCATTAAAATATATTACAGCTTAGAGCCCGCGCAATCCGATATATAGAATTAAGTGCGTGCGACAGCAGAAAGCGGCCTGTCACAGCGGGTGTCAAACGCGCGCTCGCTCATACATAATTTACTTGCACTCTCGAATGGTCATATCTATATAGGAACGATGACCGCTATTTCAACGAGGAGGCAAACTTTGAAGACAAAGGGCAATTATTTCGAAGTTGGGTTAATTTCTTTTCTGATTTTCGCCTTTTTGAGTTCTCCATTCATGACCAGTGAGTCAGGATTCAATACGGCCCTTGCCGCTGCGCAACAAACCGCCGGACCTGCCGAAGGGGATCAAAATGAACGGGCGGTCAATGATCCTTATGAACATTTTAACAGGCAAATCTTCGGCTTTAACGACAGCCTCTATTTTGGCGTGGTCAAGCCCGTAGCGCAGGGGTATTCAGCCTTGATGCCGGCCGACCTTCGCGAAGCGATCAGAAACGGGTTCCACAATCTGCTTTTCCCGTCCCGTTTCGTCAATTTTATACTCCAGGCAAAATGGGATAAGCCAGGAAATGAGACACTCCGTTTCATCATAAATTCGTCGATGGGCATGGCCGGCTTGTTGGATCTTGCCCAGTGCGGGCTCGCACTCCAAAGCTGTGAGTCAGACTTCGGGCAGACACTTGCCCTTTGGGGTGTTTGCCCAGGCCCGTTCCTGATTATCCCGGTGCTCGGCCCGTCAAATCCCAGAGACCTCTTCGGCTTTGGGGTAGATACTGCCATGGACCCGCTGGTCTGGGCCCCTGCAACATGGTGGGTGACCCTTTCTGCTGAGACCGGAAGATACGTAAACCGTATTTCACTGCAAATCGGTCAATACGAGGAATTAAAAAGAGCTTCGCTCGATCCATATATCGCCATGCGAGATGCTTATATCCAGTATAGGGAGCACCTCATGCACTAGCGCCGGTATATGCTTTCGTGAACGCTCATTTGAGTAGTTGTTTCTGTTGATTTTTATGTAACACAAATTTAGAATGAAGCGATCTGTGCTTTTGAGGTCGGTATTTGGGGTTTGCCGCAGAATCGGTCTTTCGCCTTGTAAGACGTTTCCGCAAGTCGCTCCAATAACGCACCAGGCTGGAATCTATCAATCATGTGAAAGGAATCTGTAATGGCGGAAGGTCGAGTGAAATGGTTCAACGAGCAAAAAGGGTATGGCTTTATCGAAATAGATGGCGCACCGGATGTTTTCGTTCATTTCAGCGCCATTGAAGGCGAGGGTTTCAAGACCCTGAGCGAAGGCCAGGAAGTAGTTTTCGAGATAGAAAAGGGGCAGAAGGGACCACAAGCGGTCAATGTCAGAAAAGTCTAAGAGATGCTGCGAAGGTAATGGCGTATGCCGAATTTGACTTATCGCTGAGGGAAGGCCGGTTCTTACCGGCCTTTTTGCTTTTGCACCGATAGACTTATATAATACCTTGAGTTAAGTTACATCGGAAACAAACGCCATCCCGGCCTGTTTGCAATCTCCTAGGGCCGTGGGATGGCGCCGTATGGCCCCTTTTTCATCTATCTGCCGAAAACAGACTTCTCCAGCATATTCCACGTCGATCGCGTCGAAGAAGTACCTTACGGTCAAAACGGGACATTCGAACAGTCGTTTGCCTCGAGTAGCCCCCGCGCACAGGAAAAATCCCTTCCTGTCAGCAGGGGGCAGCGGGGCATGACCATCACCTTTTCCCTTATACTTTCGCATATACAGGGC
>OMSV01000080.1:0-7367 GCA_900290385.1 Syntrophobacter sp. SbD2
GCTTCGCGATGCCCATCCGCGAGGGAAAAGCCCAGGAGATCTACATCGTAGTATCTGGCGAGATGATGGCCATGTACGCGGCGAACAACATCTGCAAAGGCATCGTCAAGTTCGCCCAAGCCGGTGGTGTCAGGCTTGGGGGGCTTATCTGCAACAGCAGGCAGGTTGACAACGAGCGGGAAATGATCGAAGCGTTCGCGGAGAAGCTTGGGACTCAAATGATTCATTTTGTGCCGAGGGACAACATGGTCCAGAGGGCCGAAATCAACCGCAAGACCGTGATCGAATTCGATCCGGAACATTCCCAGGCCAATGAGTACAGGGCATTGGCGAGCAAGATCGAGAAAAACGGGATGCAGGTCATCCCCAAACCGATGAATCAGGATCAGTTGGAAAAGCTTCTCATCGAGCACGGGCTGGCCGGGTAAGAGTTGCTCAAAGAGTAAGGAGAGATTCGCCATGATAATGATCAAATCGATTGTGAGGCCGGAAAAGGTCGATAATGTTCTTGCAGCCCTTATGGAGGCAGGATTTCCGGCGGTGACCAAGCTCTCGGTCGTTGGCCGAGGCAAACAGCGCGGAATAAAAATCGGAGAGATCACCTACGACGAAATACCCAAAGAGCTCCTGCTCACCGTCGTAGACGACCAGGAAAAGGACTATGTGATCAAAACCGTTATCGAGGCCGCCAGGACCGGCGCAAAGGGCGCATACGGAGATGGGAAGATCTTCGTCTCTCCGGTACAGGAGGTTTACACGATCAGCTCCGGTATCAGGGAGATGTCTTCAGGCGAAATTGAAGAGGTAGCGCTATGAAAGAGGTAATGGCCATTGTCCGCATGAATATGATGAACAAGACGAAAAAGGCCCTGTCAGAGGCGGGAATCTCCTCTATGACCGCCAGGGACGCGTTGGGAAGAGGCAAGGGCCTGGTCGATTACTCCCTGCTGAAAGGCGCGGAGAAAGGATACGAGGAAGCGATAGCCCAACTCGGCCACTCTCAGCGCCTCATCCCGAAAAGGCTCATATTCATCGTCCTGCCCGACAACCTGGTCGATACGGCGGTAAATACGATAATCAGGGTCAACCGCACAGGAAAATCGGGAGACGGCAAGATTTTCGTGACCCCTGTCCAGGACTCCGTATGTGTCAGGACCGGAGAATGGGGCGAGACTGTTCTCGACGAATGTTAACAGCCTTTTGCCCAAAATGGAGAAACCGATGGCTGCAATGATCGACAGAAGAGCGGCGCTCGAGGACGGCGCAATCGACCCGAATGTCGTAAAAAAACAACTGATTGCCGCATACCCGACAAAAGTCGCCCGCAAACGCGCGAAGCAGATCGTCATAAACAAAGAGGGCGAAGTACCTGAAATAGCGGCAAATACACGCGCGATTCCCGGCATAATAACCCAGCGCGGATGCGCTTACGCCGGCTGCAAGGGAGTGGTGCTGGGCCCGACCAGGGATTTCGTAAACCTCACTCACGGACCGATAGGGTGTGGATTCTACAGTTGGCTTACCAGGCGAAATCAGACCAGGCCGCCTACTGCCGAAGACCCAAATTTCATGACCTACTGCTTTTCGACAGACCTTCAGGACGAGAATATCGTATTCGGGGGCGAAAAAAAGCTCAGGGCCGCAATCCAGGAGGCTTACGACATCTTCAAGCCCAAGGCCATCAGTGTCTTTTCCACCTGCCCGGTTGGACTGATCGGCGACGACGTTCACAACGTGGCAAAGGAGATGAAAGAGAAGCTCGGGATCAACGTCTTCGCTTTCAGTTGCGAAGGTTACAAGGGAGTAAGTCAGTCGGCCGGCCACCACATTGCCAACAACGGCATATTCAAGCACGTTGTGGGGCTTGATGATACGGCACCCAAGGAAGGCAAGTTCCGCGTAAACATGCTCGGAGAGTACAACATAGGCGGCGACGCCTTCGAGATCGACCGAGTGTTGGAAAAATGCGGGATCACCCCGGTGGCCACGTTCAGCGGCAACTCCACTTACGACCAGTTCGCACGCGCGCACACGGCGGACCTCAACGCAATCATGTGCCACAGGTCCATTAATTATGTCGCGGAGATGATGGAGAAAAAATTCGGCATTCCCTGGATAAAGATCAACTTCATCGGCGCCAAATCCGCTGCAAAGTCCCTGCGCAAGATCGCAAAGTATTTCGACGATCAGGAGCTTACCGACAGGGTGGAGGAGGTCATAGCTGAGGAGATGGTGGAGGTGGAAAAGGTTCAGGCCGAGATCAGGAAGCGGTGCGAAGGAAAGCTCGCTATGCTCTTTGTCGGAGGCTCCCGCGCTCACCATTACCAGGACCTTTTTGCGGAGATGGGCATGAAGACGATCTCCGCAGGCTATGAGTTCGCTCACAGAGATGACTACGAGGGCCGCAAGGTGTTGCCCGGCATAAAGATTGACGCGGACAGCAGAAACATCGAAGAACTGGAGGTGCATCCGGACCCGGACAGATACCGGCCCAGAAAGAGCGCCGAGCAAATCGAAGAGCTTGCCGCAAAGGGTTTCTTCTTCAAAGACTACGAAGGAATGATGGCCCAAATGGCCGAGGGGACCCTGGTCATAGACGATATAAGTCAGTACGAAACAGAAAGAATGATCGAAATCTATAAGCCTGCGATTTTCTGCGCAGGGATCAAGGAAAAGTACGCCATCCAGAAAAAAGGCATCCCGATGAAGCAGCTCCACAGCTACGATACGGGTGGTCCCTACGCAGGATTCAAGGGCGCGGTAAACTTCTACGAGGAAATCGACCGCATGGTGAACAGCAAAGTGTGGTCGTATCTGAAAGCGCCCTGGCAGACAAATCCCGAACTGGCCGCAACCTACGCGTGCCAATAATCGGCTGAAGGGAGAACAATCTCATGCTGCTTCGACATACACCAAAAGAGATCACGGAACGAAGCGCCCTCACGATAAATCCGGCGAAAACATGCCAGCCGATTGGGGCTATGTACGCTGCACTTGGCATTAACCGCTGCCTGCCCCACAGCCACGGCTCCCAGGGATGCTGTGCATACCACCGCAGCGCCCTGACCAGGCACTACAAAGAACCGGTCATGGCCTCAACGAGTTCCTTTACCGAAGGCGCATCCGTATTCGGCGGGCAAGCCAATCTCATTCAGGCAATAGATACGATCTTTACGGTTTATGATCCCGATGTCATAGCCGTCCACACCACCTGCCTGTCGGAGACCATCGGAGACGATATCCCGCAAATAGCGCGAAAAGCCGAAGCCGAGGGAAAGATACCCAAAGGCAAGTTCGTCATCCACGCCAATACGCCGAGCTACGTCGGATCGCACGTAACCGGCTTTGCGAATATGACCAAAGCCATGGTGAATTATTTTTCCGCATCCAACGGGAAACGCTCGGAGCAGATCAATATCATTCCCGGATATGTCGAGCCGGCGGACATGGAAGAGATCAGAAGAATTGCCGGCCAACTGGGCATCAGGACGGTTATTTTCCCGGACACTTCCAATGTCTTGAATCGCCCTCAAACCGGGAAATTTGAAATGTACCCAAAGGGCGGCGTAACAGTCCGCGCCCTGGTGAGCACCGGTGACAGCAAGGCTACCGTTGCGCTCGGCTCGACCGCTTCATGGCCTGCAGCCCGCGCCCTGGACGTGAAATGCAACGTTCATTGTGAACTGCTCGAACTGCCCATCGGTCTTACGGCAACGGACTCATTCATAGATACGCTCAGGACCGTTGCGGGGGTTAGCGTCCCCGATTCCATCAACATCGAGCGGGGACGCCTCTTGGACATCATCACCGACATGCACCAGTACTTCTATCACAAAAAGGTGGGGCTTGTAGGAGACCCGGACCAGCTCGTTTCCCTTACCGAGTTTCTCGTCTCGATCGACATGTGGCCCATCCACATTGTCACCGGCAGCCCCGGCAAGGCTTTCGACACCAAAATCCGCGAGATCACCAGGGAAATTCCTCACCCGGTCAATATCAAAGCCGGGGGCGACATGTTCCTTTTCCACCAGTGGATAAAAAACGATCCCGTCGACCTCATGATGGGCAACACCTATCTCAAGTACATCGCCAGGGACGAGGACATCCCCTTTATCAGGTGCGGCTTCCCCATCCTGGACCGTATCGGGCACAGCTACTTTCCCACCGTAGGATACATGGGAGGAATACGGTTGCTCGAAAAAATACTCGATGCGCTCCTCGACCGAAAAGACAGGGATTCCCCCGAGGAATCCTTCGAACTGGTGATGTAAGCTTCACCGTGAACAGTGAAGAGGGAGGTAGGGTGGGCCAAGCGGAGCGCAGCCCGCCAACCAGGAGCGGGCCAGCCCCGCCATGAACCTAGAGACATCAAAGGATGACGAAAATGCAAAAACCTGACTGCCATATACTCGTTTGCGCCAGTTTCAGAGGCCTTGAAGCCAAGGGAAAGTGCATCAAGAAAGAATCGATGCAACTCATAACCTACCTCGAAGAAGAAATCGCAGACCGCGGCATGAACGCCATAGTATCGAGCACGGGATGCCTTAAGCTTTGCGAGGAAGGGCCGATCCTTGTCATCTACCCCCAGGGATACTGGTACCAAAACGTGACCGGTGAAAACGTAATTGATGAAATACTGGACGCTCTCGAGGAAGGAAAGCCTGCCGAAGGCTACCTCCTCTAGTTTCCATCCGGAAAGGGTCCTTTTCGAATCGGAAACAGACAGCGTTCCATCCAGAGTTTCCGGATGAACGCTCCTCTAGGAGTTTTGAGTTTTTAGTTTTCAGTTTTTGGTCAACCCAAAACCAACAATTAACAACTGGAAAATACAATGAGCGCCGTCGGGGCAGTAATCTTTGAGGAACGCGAGAACCAGATCCACAGAAAGGGCCGGGCGCCCTTCGAAATGGACTGCAACCGGGAAAGCCTTGCCGGAGCGGTAAGTCAGCGGGCATGTGTATTCTGCGGTTCAAGAGTCGTGCTCTACCCGATTGCGGATGCGCTGCACCTGGTCCATGGTCCCATAGGCTGCGCGGCATATACCTGGGATATCCGGGGCGCCCTCTCCTCGGGCCCTGCCCTGCACCGGCTCAGTTTCTCAACCGACCTACAGGAAATGGATATCATTTTCGGGGGCGAGGAGAAGCTCTACCGGGCGCTGACGGAACTCATAGAGCGACATCACCCCAAGGCCGCCTTCGTCTATTCGACCTGCATCGTGGGCATCATCGGAGACGATCTGGAGTCGGTTTGCAGGCGTGTCGCCTCTGAAAAGAAAATCCCGGTCCTTCCCGTTCAATCCGAGGGGTTCAAGGGGAACAAGCGCGAGGGGTACACCGCCGCCTGCAAAGCCATGTTCCGGCTCGTTGGAACAGGAGATACCACGACCATCTCCGATCTCAGCGTCAATATCCTTGGGGACTTCAACCTGGCCGGCGAGCTTTGGATCATCCGCGATTACTTCAAAAAAATGGGCGTGGAGACCGTTGCGAATATCACCGGGGACGGACGCGTAGAACAGATCATGCGGGCGCATGGCGCCGCTCTTAATCTGGTCCAGTGCTCCGGCGCCACTATCGAGCTTGCCAAAATGATGAAGGAGTCCTTCGGAGTTCCCTTTCTGCGGGTTTCCTACTTCGGTGTCGAGGACATGGCCCAGGCGCTCTACGACGTTGCCGCATTCTTCCAGGACAAAGACCCCGGAATTGTGGAGCGTACGCGGCAACTGGTCAAAGATGAACTCTCGGTCCTCTATCCGGAACTCCGGAAATTTAGAGAAGACCTCTCAGGGAAAAAAGCCGCTATCTACGTAGGAGGGGCCTTCAAAGCCTTCTCACTGGTCAAAGCCTTCCGTCTGCTCGGAATGCAGGTCGTCATGGTGGGGTCTCAAACGGGGACCGAGGAAGATTACAGGGAACTGCACGAGATCACCGATGAGGGGACCATAATAGTCGATGACTCCAATCCGCTTGAGCTGTCCAGCTTTCTGAAGGAAAAGGATTGCGACATTTTTGTCGGGGGTGTCAAGGAAAGGCCTATCGCCTATAAACTGGGTGTCGGATTCTGCGACCACAATCATGAACGCAAGCAGCCGCTTGAGGGGTTTGTGGGGATGCTCAACTTCGCAAGGGAAGTTCACTCCTCGGTCATGAGCCCGGTCTGGCGCTTTGTGCCCCGAAGGCGCCCCGCCACCGCTCAACACAGATGACAGACGCATCGAGCGGGCACCTTCCGCGCTCCGCGTAGTACATCACTGTGTTGTGTATAAGTCTATCTTACGAAGAAAGAGCAGGTTTGAGATGGAACATTCGCCATACGTGTCCACCACCAATGCGTGTAAGCTCTGCAAGCCTCTTGGCGCCTGCCTGGCCTTCCGGGGCATCGAAGGGTCCGTACCCCTGCTGCACGGCTCCCAGGGCTGCGCAACTTACATGCGCCGCTACATAATAAGTCATTTTAGAGAGCCTATGGACATCGCCTCTTCATCGCTTGGAGAAAAACATGCGGTCTATGGCGGAGGCCCCAATCTCAAACAGGCATTGCAAAACGTCATGACCAAGTTCGGAGCAAAATTCATCGGTGTTGCAACAACCTGCCTGACGGAAACCATAGGCGATGACGTACCGGCGATCGTGCATGAATTCCGCAGGGAGATGCAGGACAGCAGCTTCGCGCACCTTCCGGCCCTCGTGACGGTATCTACACCGAGCTACTCCGGGACGCACATGGAAGGGTTCCATGCCGCGGTAAGAGCAGTGGTAGAACAGCTCTCGGAGGATAAGACTCGCTCACAAATGCTGAATCTGCTGCCGGGTTTTCTCTCACCCGAGGACCTGCGGCATCTCAAGGAAATCATAGATGATTTCCGGTTCCCGTCGGTCATTCTGCCCGACTTCTCCATGACCCTGGACGGACCGGCCCTGCAAGACTATGAAAAGATTCCCCGAGGGGGCACGCCTATCGAAGACATACGGCGTATGGGAGGAGCGGCTGCGACCTTTGAGTTCGGCACGACCCTGGATTCCAGGACGGCCGGGAGATTTCTAGAGGAGCGCTTCGGCACGCCTCTGCATAGTATGGGAATTCCGATAGGAATTCGCGAAACAGACGTTTTCTTCGATGCATTAGAGCAATTAAGCGGTACAAACTGTCCGGAAAAGCACGTTCTGGAGAGGGGACGCCTGGTCGATTCCTACGTGGACGCGCACAAATACCTCTTCGGCAAGCGTGCTGTAGTATATGGCGAAGAGGACATGGTAGTTGCGCTCACTTCTTTTTTGGCCGAGGTCGGCATTATACCGGTACTTTGCGCGTCCGGCGGCAGGAGCGGCCGCTTCAGGCAAGCCATAGAGCGGGTTACGGCCGGG
>OMSV01000080.1:7377-7560 GCA_900290385.1 Syntrophobacter sp. SbD2
GGCGGCAGGAGCGGCCGCTTCAGGCAAGCCATAGAGCGGGTTACGGCCGGGATAGCTCGGCCATCCGTCTCCGGCGAATCTGGCTGGCGGTCCCGGTTCTCAAGCCCCGCCGCCGAAGGTTTGAGTGGCGAACACGGCAGCAGCGCCTTTCAGCCGCCGCCAATGGCAGCGGCAACTTCGGCT
>OMSV01000172.1:0-3895 GCA_900290385.1 Syntrophobacter sp. SbD2
GTCCGAGTATTCTCATGGCAGGGAATGCAAAGGGCCTCACAATTAGAAAGAATGTCCTGCCCACCCGCCGCTACAGCCGTCTTGTGGTGCGCATGCCATTTGTGTGCGGCAAGGGGAGCATTGCAACGCCGTCCTGCGTGAGGCTTGCAACTGCGAGTACATTCACATTTGCCACCCGCTTTAGTCCAAGCTGCATCTGTGATTTCTTTTGAAAATGCCATATCGGTCTCCCTGAGAAGCCTTGACTTCTATAAATGAAAGTGCTTTCTTGAGAGCTAATAGGTGGGCCGGACGCGATTTGAACGCGCGAGCGCGACGCTACGAAACGTACGTTGGAATCCATTCCACCGGCCCACTTTTTCCCTTGACAACCTGATGCCTTTTGTGCTTTACTTAAAAGCTCAAAGAGGCAGTGGTGGGCTGCGGCACCTTATTCGGTGCATGCCTATCATGCTTCTAACTCCTTAAAGCGGCCTTGTTACTTCTGCCCTCGCAAAGCTTAGTAACGGGCCGCTCTCAGTTAATTACATCGTAAAACCCTGCTTTAACTCGCGTAAATGTACCTTTTTCACGCCAGAGCATCCCGCGCAAAACCTCTCCGCCGTTTAGTTCACTAAGTTTCCAACCGTTATTGCGAAACCCTGCCACAATCTCATCGAGTTTCATCGGTTTGCCATTCGCTACAATTAAAGCTCTTGTCTTTTCCCTGTTGGATTTTTTCCCAAAATCATCGGTCAGCATGTTCGCACCCGCCGATAAAATGTCGGATGGTGTTTTTTCAGTCTCCGTTCCCGGTGCAGCAGATATGGGTTGGGCGACTCCTAAAATGCTTTGGGCTTGATCCAGTAGTTTTTGCCAGTGATCGCGTTCCCCTTGTAGTTTCTTCAGTTCTTCTATTTTCTCATCAAGGCTTTTCAGTTTTTTCGTAGCGAGGCGACTTATCGCCTCCAGTGCCACTTCCGGTTCGATTGTATCATCAAACAAAGCGAATCACCCCCTTCCGTATTTTCCTTAAATCACAAGTCAAAGAAAGAGTCAACAAAAATCGTATCAGCCTCCACTGAAAAGTACAAGCATCCCGCTTCGCTTAATAATTGCATGGTTCCATCGCTACATAGTTGCATGATACCATACTATCATTATTGCGTGATATAAAGAGTTATAGTGTGGTATGGTATCGCATAGTATAGTAGAGTATGGTAGAGTAAAGTATAGTACGGTAGCGTATGCGTTGTGTGACATACGCCGTAAATTCCGCATTTCACGTTCAGCTTGACACCGCACGCGAAACGGTATACGCTATTCGGGTAGTAAATCCCATCTTCTGAAGGCAGGAGCGACTATGGGCGGGAAGAAAAAACCGGAACTGGACGACCCGGAGCAATCAGCCCGATTCATCGAATTGGCGAAGGAATATCCAGTCAGCGAGGAAGAGTTTCAGGAATTGTTTAAAGAAATTGCCGAGGCAAAACCGCATCGGAAGCTCAAAAAGACATTAGGAAGGCCGACAGAATGAAATTCTACCGGCCTCGGTAAAGATATTTCCTTCTTTAACTATAATCTTCACATACTCTGCGCTTTATTTCCATCCCCTGATGTGTCTGGCTGTTTTGGCGGAGGCGTCCCATAGTGATAATGTGTAACCGTACAATCTGATGTTTCATTTCCTACAGGAGGGGTTATGTCCAAAGTCACAGTAGCGTTAGGATCATTTGTGGTTGGCGCGCTCGTTATGTTTTTATTGGGAAGCCACACATCTATATTCGTGCAACCCGCATCAGCTGAGCGCGGGATAGTCGTTGGCGGAGCAGAACCAGTAGTCCCTCCGCTGCGCGGTAACGTGGTATCAAACTCCAAATTTGAAAACGTCATCCAGCCACTTGACGGGTTAGATTTTAGGAATTGCGTTTTTAAGAACGTCATCTTCGAGTATTCTGGCGGATCGTATAGCCTAGCCAACGCTGTTATCTCCGGGGCGATACGCGTAAATTTTAAAGGGGCGGCAGCTAACACGATGGCATTGCATGCTTTCCTTGAATCACTGAATGCTGGTACCAAACCAAAGCCGCTCCAGCCCAATGCCCCCCTATTCAGAGAGGCCAGCAATGTGCAGACGATGACAGTGGATTTTATTAGTCCGTATGGCCAGAAGTGAGATTGTATTTTTTCCATAATCTTTCCCCTTTTATCGTTGGGTCCGTCAAGTGACATATCGCGATATTTTTCGCCCTGGCAAGAAAATCGAGGGGTTGCGCGGAGGCGTATATGGATACCGCCTCGCGGAGCGTCGAGATCGGCGATGGAGCCCCCCGAAGCCTCTGCGGCCACCGCCGAAGGCAGTGGCCAAGTCGGCCGGCAGTCCCACCGCCCCAGGGCGGAAAAGGACCCTTTCCGGACGGAAACTAGCATGGTAAGCTGGACAAGATAAGACTTACCGGCGGCGGCCCCAGTTTTCCTGCCACCCCGGACCGGGTCCCGGATCCGGCTTAGCAGGATGCTGAAAAAGGGTTCTCTGGTGGGAAAAGAACCTTAAGAAGACGGGTGATTTCGTCATTCCGGCGAAGGCCGGAATCCAGAGCTTTTTAGAACTATTTGATTTTTAAAGCAAAACACTGGACCCCGACCCCCGGACTGGACACTTCCGAGGCAGGCTTCGTCGGGGTGACAGCCCCACGGGGTTTCTACTGCAAAGTGGGAATTTCAATCCTTTTTCAGCACCCTGTTGGGGCAGGTTCTCGCGGGGCCCTCCGGCGGCATCGGGGCAAACTTCGCGGAGCGTTGATATCCCGGCTGCGCGGTCCCACCGCCACTATTTTTTTAGTTCGACTTCAAGTTGAATCGGCTTATAGACGTAGACGAGGCGTCCCTGATCGGAGTTGTCGCCCAAAGTGAGCAGCACGGAGACACTGTCACCGTCCCATATCAGTTTGGAAGTAGTGTCGCCGGGTTTGGCCGGCTGGCCGAGCTGACGGGTCAACACTTCCTCGATGCTTTTAAAACCCACGGCCGGGAAATAGACCATCCCCATATAGAAGCGGCCCTTGTAGAAACCGTATATCACCTGATCGAGCCCGACTTCACCCATTTTAAGCGGTTCGTCGCTCTTTTCGTACAAAGCTAGGTTACCCTCATCGGCGATTTGGCTGAGACCGGAAACCGAAGAGGTTTCCGCTCCCCACTTGAGGCCGCGCTCCCCACTTGAGGCCGCGGAACTCTTCAGGTTGGCTCGCGGCCGGCGAGCCGCAGCCAAAGAAAGTGAAGATAAAAACAGATGCCAGGTAGAGGCCTAGAACTCCGAGTTGCCGTAAATGGGGCAGTTTCATATGGTTTTTCCTTGTATGATAGATTTATATAATACCCTACTCAAATCGAACGGCCCGAGCGGTTCAAGCGTTTATGCGGGTTGAGCAAAACCGGAGTCGGCAGTCTATCCGGCTGCGTTTTGATCCCCTGTTTCCTTTTCGACCAGCTTTACTTTCGCTTCTGACGGGCCCGCGTCGGCGTCCAGTAGTTTCTTCAGGCCCTTTTTATACCATTTGATTCCCGATTTGGTAGATATCGTCTGCTCTTCGAGGTCCTTGGGCAGGCGGTCCTCAGAGCACCTTGCCAGGATATGCAGCTTGCTGTCGGAATCAAGGGCCGAATGGCCCGCGACAAAGCGCACGAACGCAGCCCACTCAGCCGGGGTCGGTCCGCTCCATTTGCGCATCGTATGAAACAGGCGATAACACACGAGCGCGGCGTCACGGTCCTCCTCATGCTGGAAGCGCTTTCCGCTGTACAGACGGATGGCTTCTTTGCCAATCTCGCTGGTGAAGGTCAGGTAGAACCATCTCAGAATGAGGAAATAGCCCTCGCGCGTAAGCTCTCTGCCGGCCCAGTAGAGCGGATTGGT
>OMSV01000172.1:3905-7203 GCA_900290385.1 Syntrophobacter sp. SbD2
GAAATAGCCCTCGCGCGTAAGCTCTCTGCCGGCCCAGTAGAGCGGATTGGCGATGTTTCTTGCACTCAGGGCGAACTTGGCGGCCTTATATAGATGCGGGTTTTTCTTGAAAAGCTTCAAAACCGGGTTTTCGTTTATTTTGAGATAGACTTGGTAGTAGCGCTGGAAATCGCTCAGTTTGCGGTCCCCGATATACTTTACCGGGATGGTGGAGGCGAGCCTTGCGAGCCGGCTGCTCACCCGCTTCACCAACTCCAGGGTATCGGAAAGCGAGGCTTCGTACTCAGGCTGAGCGGCTTCCGGGTGATAGACGGCGCCGATCGTGCGCACGATATTGAGGGCGCGCTGGTTGAAAGCGTCAAATCCGAGCAGAAGCTCACTTTCGGGAAGCTCCCAAACCTGCTCCCGCATCCGGGCTATAAGCTCGATTGCCTGCTGTTCCAGGGCGCCCTGCGGCGGTAGAAGATCCAGTTCGTGCAGTTCGGCGAACCGGTTTTCCAGCATTTCCCGCAAGCTCCGCCTCACATACCAGCGCAAGGCGAGGACGACGCATATGGTAGCAAGCGAGACAAATACAAGAAAAGCGCTCAACCAATGCTCGCGGATCACGTATGTGAAAGTGGCTAAGCCGATCTGGTTCATCAGTCGCTAAAATGGGGCGGCGGTCCGCCGCAGCCGGTATCGTAATTCAATCCTGCGCCGCTGCCGCTTCGCGGGGCGGCGAGTGCGGCCGGGAGTCAGGGCGCATCGGTTCCAAAGCAGGGTCAGGCGCGGTAGAAGACAGCGCCGCAGAATCAAGTTGAAATCTTGGCTGCCGGTCCCACCGGCGCCGTATCTCCTTCATCAATCCACTTTTGAAGTTGCGCAAGCGAGTCGGTTTCCCACCCCGGGGTCAGCCTTTCGGCAAGAAAGCGCGTGAAGAGCGCGTCCAAGGCCGAGAAGACTTCCTCGATAAAGTACATCTTTTCAAGGAATCGGCCATCGGGGTCTTCCCGGCCGTAGTCGGGGAGCTGTTTGGGGGTCTTGAGCCCTTTTACGGACCACAGTGAGCTGTCCAGAGTCAGGAAGTATTCGTTTTCGCCTATTATAAAGAAAAGTTGAGCCTCATCGACCACCTTGCCCTGGCGCAGCCCTGTTCGGGCTTCGTGGAGAAAATTCGCCTGCGTGGTGCATACTACCCGCTCTTTCCTGTCACCGGGCAGGACCAGCACCATGCGGTCCCCAAGGTGGACGTTGGCTATTTTATCCCCGGCCTGGATCGAGCCGCCCAACCGCTCGATGTAATACCACACCCAGGTCAGGAACTCGGAGCCCAGAAACCGCCCGTCGTTAAGTGCGGTCGGGGATTTGAGCGAAACAAGAGAGCCCAGAACGTCCTTTTGGGCCCCAGTGAGCGCAAGCATGTTAAACGCCCATGGAGCATGATAAAGAGCAACGGGATAGAGTTGGAAATGCCGTTCGAAATACTCCAGGAACGCGTCCACCATCTTGCTGCTCGCAGTTCCGAGAATCATCCAGTTGTGCGCGGGGCTCCAAACCACCTCGGATGAGCATGGCTGAGGGAATGCACGGCTTAGCAGGAACTCCTGCATGCTTTCCCGGATTTGCTGCTTTTCGGTGCGGTTGGGCCACTTGCCGTTGTGCTCGTCCCGGAATTTTTGCACCGACTGTCTCACGAACTTATTGAGCACCATACCGGGGACCTTTTTTTGGTCCAACCGGAAATTGAACGCCACGTATTCCGCCTTCCGGTATGAGCCGTAGGCAAAATTCGAATCGAAAAAATCCTCCCAAGAAGCAAAACCCGCAGCCTCGATCTCTGAGTCGTCGGGTTCGGCAAAAGCTCCTCCCCGGAGCTTTTCATCCACTAAGCTCCAGAAATCGGCAGCTTCGAGATCGGGTGCGAAAAAACGGGTAAATGTGGCTGAAGAAGAACTAATGGCCATAAGGGTCCTCTTACAGGTTTGCGAATGTTTTAGGATCTCATTTACAGCAAAACCGGCTCGCACCGGCTTTAGTGTTCTTGCGGCGTCGTTACGGGATGTCAGTGTCTATCCAAAACGGCGCGGCAAGTCAAACGATTAGTTTCGCGACCCTTATTCAGCCAGGCAAATCAAAACTTTACGGTCTTGACGATCATTTCGAATTCCTGGACTTCTTCGGGGGTCAGCTCGACGCGGAGCAGCTTTTTGCTTACCCAAATGGGGCACTTCTCGTGCAGGGCCAATGCCACCGCATCGCTCGGACGGGCATCGAAGTCGACCACCTCATCGTTAATGCGGACGTAGATTTTCGCGTAAAAGGTGTTATCGCGCATCTCTGAGATCACGATCTTTTCGAACACCGCGCCCGTGCGTTTCAACATTGTCAGGTAAATGTCGTGTGTGAGAGGCCTCTTTGGTTCGACCAGACCTTTTTCCTTCGCTATCGCTGTGATTTCGGCGTCGCCAACGAACATGAGAAAATAATAGCTATCTTCTTCCGACCGTTTCAGGATGACCATATTGCCCTGTGTCCTGTCGGTTTTAACGAAGACTTCTTTGATCTCGGCAAACTCGTTAGACTCCATTATAAGCCTCCAAATCTTTGTCACCTAACATGTTAAGCAGCCGATAGGACGATGTCCGTTATGGGTACTTACATTATATCTTCAAAAATACTTTTCAAGCCCGGAAAAAGAGCGGCGAGCAAAGAAAACAAACGGCAAAATGGAGCTCAAAGCAAAATGGTTGTTGCGTTTCGCTTGATGCGTCTTGCTTAACGCAAGCCCGCAAACCCGCCATTGTCCGGTCCGGGGTGAATTTCCCCTGTTAATCTGATAGAATAACCGGTAAATAAGAAGAAATTTGCTCATTGGACCTCTGAGAGGTATTGAGCAAGCGCCCCCGTGGCGCCAAAAGAGGATTAAAATTAAAAGCGGGCAAGATGGCTGAAACTGAACTTCACGGAAAATCGGGTTTAACGTTGCCGGTAATCGCTGGAGATACGCACTTCTTCGATCTAAACGAGTTCCGTGCCCGCATGTCCAAAAGCCTCGACCCCGCAAATACCGATAATGCTCTTTTTTTCGAAGCCCTCGAGTTTGCTTCCGAGTTGCACGCCGGTCAGCGCAGAAAATCCGGGGCCCCCTACATAAGCCATCCCTGCGCGGTGGCCGAAATCCTGGTCAGGGAGATGCACTTCAAAGATCCGGTGCTGCTGGCGGCCGCTCTTTTGCACGATGTTGTCGAAGACGTTCCCTGGATGTCGCTCGAAGATGTGGAAGCCCGCTTCGGGCTAAGGATAGCCGAACTGGTCT
>OMSV01000172.1:7213-10607 GCA_900290385.1 Syntrophobacter sp. SbD2
AATTGCTGCGCGCCTCAATCTATACCCACTGAAAAGGGAACTCTACCACCTCGCGCTTTCTTTTCTTTATCCAAAAAAGAGCAAGAAGATTCTGCATGTAATGCGGGACCTGCGCAAGCTGCCTGCCGTCACAAGCCTCGAGACCTCTCTTTCAAAAATCCTTGCCGCCTCGGGGCTCTCAGCCGATATCCGCACACGAGTCAAAGGCCTCGGAAACTACTACAACCCGCTCAAGAGGGTCCTGGATCCGGCCTATCCTGAAAATTACGTTGACTTTGCCATTATCCTTCACACCGTGGAACTCACCGACTGCTACAAGATGCTCGGGCTTGTGAACAATAACCTTACCGCAATTCCCAGGAGCTTGCGGGATTTTATCGCCAATCCCAAACCAAACGGGTATCGGAGCCTGCACACGCGAGTTCATCTCGGCGGAAACAATTATCTGGTCAAGATACGAACCCTTGAGATGGAAAATTGGGCAAAAGGGGGAATCCTGCGGGCGTGGGAGTCGCAAAAAGGGCTTACCGACGAACACTGGCAGGAAATAAGCGAACTGTTGCGCGATATAGGCGAATACGGGGGGGCCGCCACACATCGAAAGGCAATGATTCGGCTCTCGGAGGCCGAGGAAATCTATACTTACAGCCCGGCCGGCGACATTTACTATCTTCCCAAGGGCAGCACCGTGCTCGATTTTGCCTATCGCATCCATTCCGAACTGGGCGACAACTGTGAGGGCGCGCTGGTGAACGGCGCGTGGACGCCGATCACGGGCCGGTTGAAAGATGGAGATACGGTCGAGGTCCTTACTTCGCCGGAACCCATGGATGTGGACCAGGATCTGGAGGCGCTCTGTAAGACCCCCAAAGCCCGCACGGCCATCAACAGGCGCCTGCACCAAAAACGGCTGAGGTTTGCGCAGCAGACAGGCAAGGACATTTTACTCCAGGAAATTTTGCGGCATAAACTTTCCTCTTCCGTCCTGGAGGGAGAAAACATTCGGCTGATCCTGGAAATACTAAACGTCAAGGATCTCCAGGAATTATACCTCCAGATAGGCCAGGACCTTCTTAGCCCCCAGCTTGTTCTTTATTACCTCGAGGGCCACAGGTCCGATGAGTCCAGAAATCAGGGCGAGGCGGAAGGCCCCGGACAAAACACGCTTTCGGTTTCCGGTCTGGACAAGGCTGTTTTCAAATTCGCGCGCTGCTGCAATCCTTTGCCCGGACAAGACCACGTGCTAGCAATCCTTAGCGAAAGGGGTGTAACTTTCCATCACCGGGACTGCCAGGACCTTCACGAAAGACACTCCCTCGTCGCGCAGCAAATGCTCCGGGTCTACTGGGACCTCAGTGTGCCGTGGCGCCACCCGCTGGCGTTCCAGGTTCAGGTGCTGGAATGCACCATACGAGACCTGCTGCCGGTGCTGGCCGGCATGCCGGAGGCAGTGCGGATACAACGGATAACCAGCGCTCCGGATAAGCATGACAAGCAGTTCGTCTCTCTCAGTGTCCTCTTTCACAATTTCGCTGAAGCGAGGAGATTCTTCGGCCAACTGCCGGGTGAAAAGACCATGGTGGAAGATTTCGGGCGGGAAGGCGGGCCAAGGGTCCAACAGCCGCGCCTCAGTTTTTGAAGATCAATGCAGCAGCCTGTCCTCGATGTTTTCACCGAAAGCTTCCCGGGCCAGGTCTTTGAGCTTGTCTTTCTTTAGTCCGGCTACTTCGACCAGCAGAAACTGAATCCATGCGCCGCACAGGAAGCTTACCAGGTTTTCATCGCTAATTTCATCGCTAACGAAAACCTCGAGGCTCAGATTCTCGTCGCAGACCGCTTCGGCCGCAAGGCTCATGACGCCGTTTCGTAACTTACCCTCCCCGAGACACTTGAGGCCTTTGCGGTAAAGCTTATCCATTTCCTGCGCCTGGACAATGATGCCGAAAGCCTTGTCGCAAGCTTCGATCAGATTCATTTTCTTTTCCTTCATAAACCCTTCTTCTCAGCTTCTTGGAAGAAATTGGTTCTCGATCAAGCCGGGTTGATGTTTATCTTTCATTATTATCCTAGCATTTTTGAGCGACGCATGGAAAGACCCTAACCAGTCTTAGCGCTCAGGATGCAGCTTTTTTATTGACAAAGTGTCCGGCAACCACATTATTATAAATGTTTTCAATGAAAAACCCTTTCCGGAAGTATAGTTGACCAGTTACTCTTAGAAAGGAGCTTCAATGCGGATTCGTAGTAGAAATCTTTCAGGCGTCATCGGAATTGTCTGTTTTTCGCTCTTAATCTGGTCCGTTTTTCTCTTTTGCGGTCCAGCAGCTAATTCGGCGGCCTTCGGGGGCCCGGCATCCTTCGCGGACCTGGTCGACTCGGTCAAGGGCTCGGTGGTCAATATTTCCGCCACCCAGACGCTCAAGGAAAATCCAATGCAGCATTTCGGAGGGCCTAATTCGCCTTTCCGCGATTTTTTCGGCGACGAGTTCAAGCACTTCTTCGGCGACATACCCCAGGGGCAGTTGAAAACCCACGCGCTTGGCTCGGGTTTCATAATAAGTGATGATGGGTTAATACTTACCAATAACCATGTCGTCGAAAAGGCCGATGAGATCAGGATTAAAACCCTCGATGGAAATGAATATGACGCCAAGGTGGTCGGGCGGGATCCCAAGACAGACATTGCCCTGATTCGGATAAAAGTTAAAGGCAATCTGCCTAAACCGGCAAAACTTGGAGACTCGGAGGCCATTCGAGTCGGCGACTGGGTTATCGCCGTGGGCAACCCTTTCGGATTGGGCAATACCGTTACTTCCGGCATTATCAGTGCAAAGGGCCGTGTAATTGGGGCCGGCCAGTATGACGATTTTCTCCAGACCGACGCGGCTATTAACCCCGGCAACAGTGGAGGGCCGCTATTCAATATGAGCGGCGAAGTGGTGGGCATCAATACGGCTATCGTCGCGCAGGGCCAGGGGATCGGGTTTGCCACGCCGATCAATATGGCAAAAGAGATCCTTGAGCAGCTAAAGACCGGGAAGGTCATTCGTGGATGGCTCGGAATCATGATCCAGGACATCACGCCCGAACTTGCCGAGTCTTTCGGCACCACGGCGACAACGGGCGTAATCGTAGCCGACGTAGTTGCGGGCAGCCCCGCTGAAAAGAGCGGTCTGAAAAGAGGGGACCTCGTTCAGACGCTTAACGGAAAACCGGTCGAAAACGCCAACCAGCTTTCACGTTCCGTAGCCGCGATGGCGCCGGAGACCAAAGCGGCCATCGATGTCATTCGTGACGGAAAGACTGTTACTGTCAAATTAACTATTGGAACCATGCCTGAAGAGGCTGAGCACAAGAAAGCCGCCGCTCCGAGTACGGAAAGCGCCCTGGGTAT
>OMSV01000135.1 GCA_900290385.1 Syntrophobacter sp. SbD2
GAAGTCCATAAGAGCGACAAAATTAGATATTATATGGCGGTTGTGTGCATTTGTCTCGTAACTGCTTGCGGATGCAGCCGGTCGAGCGCGCCCCCCCCGCCCCCGCCCGGCCAGTCTCAACCGGCGCCTTACGCTGGACCTGCACCGGTCTACGGCCCTTCTGCCAGTTCTGTTCCTGCTTCCCCTTCCCTGCCCGGAGGAGCCAAATTTCTCGATTTCAACGATATCCCCATTCCCCGTGAAATTTCAGTACAACCTAACCACTCATATGTCTTCACGTCCGGCCAGATGAAGATGGGATTCTTGACATTGCGCGGCAGAGTTGATTCTAATTCCTTGATGAACTTTTTTGCATTGGCGCTCCCGCACGAAGGCTGGAGATTGAAAGCCCAGTTCAGGTACAACCGGTCGCTTTTGATTTTCGACAAGCCGGACAAGGTTTGTGTGATCGTGATGAAAGAGGAGAGCTTTTATACATATGTTGAAATCTACGTGTCCCCTGTTGCGCCAGGTTAGTTTTCAGGCCCCCATTGTGGCAGGGAGGGGACGGTTTATCCTCTTTCCTGCACGGCTTTATGAAGAATTGCCTTACATTCGAGCGAATGTAGCTCCCGTAACGGTTTGAGATGTTATGCTAAAAGAAAAAACAATCCTTCTAGGTGTGAGCGGCGGCATCGCCGTGTATAAGGCGGCCGAGTTGGTGCGGCTCCTGGTCAAAGAGGGCGCATCGGTTCATGTGGTTATGACAGCAAACGCACAGCAGTTCGTAACCCCTCTGACTTTCCAGGCCCTTTCAAACAATGCGGTGGGGATCGACCTGTTCAGCATGGAATCCGAGTCGCAGATAAGCCATATTCAAAAGGCCAGGATTCCGGACCTCGTTCTGGTTGCCCCGGCCACGGCCAATATCATGGCGAAAATGGCCGCCGGAATCGCGGATGACTACCTGACCACCATACTGCTCGCCACAACCGCTCCGGTGCTGGTTTGTCCGGCGATGAACGTGAAGATGTGGGAGCACCCGGCCACACAACGAAACTTGAGGAGTCTGGCCGAACTGGGGTACCAAATTCAACCGCCCGCTGTGGGTTCTCTTGCCTGCCGGGAGGAAGGGGCCGGCCGTCTAGCAGATATTGAAGACATTCTGGAGACAGCCGTCCGGATGCTGACCCCGCCAACTCTTGCCGGAAGGCACGTTTTGGTCAGTGCCGGTCCGACCTGGGAATCTTTTGATCCCGTCCGGTTTCTGAGCAATCCCTCGAGCGGCAAAATGGGCTATGCACTGGCAAAGATTGCCGCGCGCAGGTGCGCCCAGGTCCACCTGGTTTCCGGCCCATGTTCTCTTGAGGCCCCGGCAGGGGTCGAACGAACCTGCGTTACAAGCGCGCTGGAAATGCGGGACGTAATTTTGAGGCTTTCACCTCAACTGGACGCCATCGTAATGGCCGCCGCCGTCAGCGACTACCGGCCATCGGGAAAATCCCCTCAAAAACTAAAAAAAGCGGCGGGCAAACTCACGGTCCTCATCGAACCCAATCCTGACATTCTCGCCGCTCTTGGAGAGGTGAAGCCGCCGGCTCAGGTGCTGGTCGGATTTGCGGCTGAGACCGAAAACCTTCTCAAAAACGCCAAAGACAAGCTGGTGAGAAAAAACCTCGATTTCATCGTGGCCAACGACCTTTCCAAGAAAGGCTCCGGGTTCGGCTGCGACACAAACGAGGTGACAATAATCGAACGAAGCGGCGTCGTTATCGACCTGGCTCCAATGACAAAGGAGGATGTCGCCTCGCAGATATGGGACAGGGTCGAGCGGTTGCTTACAGGTGGGAAGAATTGATTCCGGACAATACGGCACATACACTTGCTGGCTGTTTGGAACGGCTGCGGTGGATCTTCTGGGGTTACAAGACCGGAGGTATCCTGGACTGGGAATACAACCCGCCCAAATGTGATGAAGAGGTGCGGGCGCCGGCGGCTGCCCGGACCGTGGAAAAACTCTCGCTGATAAGCAGTGAGCTTACTGGATGCACAAGGTGCAGACTTCATAGCGGTCGCACCAATCTGGTGTTCGGAGAAGGTTCGGCCAAAAGCGGCCTGGTTTTCGTCGGTGAAGGCCCGGGGTTCGATGAGGACCGGCAGGGCCGTCCTTTTGTCGGGCGGGCCGGAAAGCTGCTTGATAAAATGATCCTCGCAATAGGTTTCGAGCGGGAGGAGGTTTACATCTGCAATGTGGTGAAGTGCCGCCCGCCGGAGAACCGGACGCCCCAGCCTGACGAAACAGCCTCATGTTCTCCTTTCCTGTTCAGGCAGATCGAAGCACTTAGCCCCAGGGTCATTTGCGCTCTCGGCCTTAGCGCGGCCCAAACCCTTTTAGGACTCACCCGCCCGATTTCTCAACTTCGCGGCACGGTCCAGTCCTGGCGGGGAATACCTCTGATATGCACATATCATCCGGCTTATCTGTTGAGAAGCCCTTCTCAAAAAGCGGCGGCATGGCAGGACCTCAAGCAAGTGATAAAGCTCCTCGGGAGTTGAAGTCCGAGCGAAATTCGCCGGCCACCGCACCTTCCCTAAAGGAGGACAGTGGGGCTACAATGGCAGGATCGAGATATATGGATAGGCCTATACAATACTTATCCGCATATATAAAAAGGCGGTCACGCGATATGAATATCAGGCAAATCATTTTGCTTACAGCGCTTTTCCTGTCCGCAGTGTTTCTTTTTGCACTCTCGCCGGTCGAACCGCACCAGGCGCACATCGATATCATTCAAATCCAGGACTCGATCAATCCAGGGGTTGAGGATTTCATGAAATACGCGATCAAACGCTCGGCCGACGATAAGGCCGAATGCCTGATTATTCTTCTGGACACGCCTGGCGGGCTGATGACCTCGATGCGTGGAATCACTCAGGCGATTCTCAATTCCCCGGTTCCAGTTGTCGTCTATGTCTCTCCGAGCGGCGCACAGGCGGCCTCCGCCGGTGTGTTCATTACGGTTGCGGCCGATATTGCCGCAATGGCGCCCGGCACCAACATTGGGGCCGCACACCCCGTGACCGGAGGCGGGGCCGACATCCCTTCCTCCATGAGCGAAAAAGTTTTAAACGACACGCTCGCGTTCGCCAGAAGCATTGCCGCTCAGCGTGGCAGAAATGCGGAGTGGATGGAGGATGCCGTCAGCAAGAGCGTATCAGCGACGGCCGAAGAGGCATTCAAGTTAAATGTGATAGACCTTGTCGCCGACAACCTGCCCGCTTTGATAAAGAGGCTTGACGGCTGGCATCTTCAGCGCGGGGCGGCAACGGTCGTTATCAAAACTAACGGAGTGGAGCAGCGCACCATTTCGCCCAGTCTGCAGAACGATATCCTGCGAATCATAAGCAATCCGAATCTTGCCTACATTCTTCTTATGATCGGTCTGGCAGGGCTCTACTTCGAGCTTTCCAGCCCAGGGGCTGTCGTGCCCGGAATCTTGCCTACATTCTTCTTATGATCGGTCTGGCAGGGCTCTATTTCGAGCTTTCCAGCCCGGGGGCTGTCGTGCCCGGAGTCATTGGCGGGATTTCCCTTATACTGGCGCTCTACGCCCTCCACACTCTTCCGGTAAATTACGCCGGCTTTCTTATAATTCTTCTGGCGGTAGTGTTTTTCATCCTTGAAATGAAAATAGCCTCGCATGGTCTATTAAGCCTGGCTGGGGCGCTGTGCCTGGTGCTGGGCTCGGTCATGCTGTTCCGCAACCCCCAGGAACCCAGGCAGGTTGCTTTGTCGGTTTTTCTGCCAACCACGCTGGCTGTCTCTATGTTTTTTGCTGCCGTCGCGCGCCTCGCCTTCAGGGCTCAGAAGACAAAACCGCAGACCGGCCGGGACGCCCTGGTGGGGATGATTGGCGAAGTTAAGCAACAAATAGACCCCGAGGGCAAGGTATTCGTGAACGGCGAGTTGTGGTATGCACAGGCTGACCAGCGAATAGAAGTGGGGGACAAAGTGGAAGTGTTGGAAGTGAATAATTTAAAGTTGAAAGTAAAAAGGATCGGTGGTAGATAGTGAAAATAAGTTCTATCGCATTTCATACTGACAAAAAGGGCAGCAGGAGGTTCGAATGTTCTACAACCTAAGCGCTTCGTTCATCGCCATAATTGTTTTCGCGATTCTTTTCCTCGCCAATGCAATCCGCATTTTAAACGAGTACGAACGTGGCGTCATCTTCCGCCTCGGGCGAGTCATTCGTGCCAAAGGGCCTGGTATTATCCTACTTATCCCGGTGATCGACCGGCTGCAGAAGGTGAGTCTTCGCGTCATTGCACAGGAGGTCCCCACCCAGGACATTATCACGCGCGATAATGTCTCCGTGAAGGTCAGCGCCGTCATTTATTTCCGGGTCGTTGATCCGGTCAAGGCGATCGTTTCGGTCGAAAACTATCTTTATGCAACAAGCCAACTCGCTCAGACGACATTGCGCACTGTTTGCGGCCACGAAGAACTTGACACTCTGCTCTCTGAGAAAGACAAAATAAACGCGCATATTCAGGAAAGTCTCGACAGCCATACCGACCCATGGGGAGTCAAAGTTTCTCTTGTTGAACTCAAACAGATCGACCTGCCCCAGGAAATGCAGAGGGCAATGGCAAAGCAGGCGGAAGCCGAACGCGAGCGGCGGGCCAAGGTAATTGCCGCCGAGGGAGAGTTCCAGGCTGCCGACCGGCTTTCTGCAGCGGCCGATATTATCCAAAAAAGCCCAATTGCGCTTCAGCTTCGCTATTTACAAACTTTACGCGAGATAGCTACAGAAAGAAACTCGACTACGATCTTTCCGATCCCGATCGATTTGTTCAGGCCTTTCCTTAAGATTGCTGAGATGTACGATAAGGTAAAAGAAAAGGAGTAGAGATAATGGGCAAGAAGGAAAAAGAGAAGAAAGAAAAACCGCTCGATAAGATGACTGCCAAGGAACTTCGCGAGCTGGCCATGACTACGGGCGCCGTTGTCGGCGTGCACGCTATGAACAAGGCCGAGCTGATAGCCGCGATCAAGGAAGAGCGCGGGATTGTGGATGAAAAGGGCAAGAAAAAAGCCACTGATGTCCGCGCCCTCAAGGCAAAAATCAAAGACCTCCAGGACAAGCGGCAAAAGGCCGTGGAAGAAGGGCGCTCCAAGCTGGCCGATTCTTTCCGCCGCAGGATCAGCAATCTGAAGAAGAAGACCCGCCGGGCCGCATAAACCAAAGAGAAGATCATGCGGGCTGATTTTCTTATACGCTGAAGNNCAAAGGTGATTGCGGCTATTACGTCCGCTGTGGGGTTTTACCTTCAAGCCGAACAGGAGTCCCTGCCTGCGCAGCCGTTGAGCACGCCGGCGCGTGCGCCGGTGGTCATGAGCAGCCCGTTTGCGTTAGCTGGAAGACAGGCGGCCATGGACATCAGGTGGACCTGGCAGATGCGCTTGACCCGTTAGCTGTTGGCCCTTTGACCCCTCGGGCGTCTAATAAAGCAACATTGGAACCCCGAAGGCCAAATTAATATACCGGCAGTTTTCCTGGCTTGTTTCCTTACGGATGACTTCTGGTGTTGAAAGTCTGGTTGCGAAGTGAGCTGAGGCTGAACTGATCATTCTCTCGAAAGGAAAAAGGAGACATAGTATGGAAAATTCACATTTACACGGCACTTCGTTAATTGCGAAACTGCTTGATGAGAAACCGGTAAAGGTCGATAACCCGATCAAAATTGGAGATTTGACTTTCCGTGACGGTCATCAGTCTCTTTTCGCCACTCGAGGAAGGACCGAAGACCTTTTGCCTATAGCCGATGAAATGGAAAAAGTCGGATACTGGAGCATGGAAGTGTGGGGCGGCGCAACGTTCGACACCATGCATCGCTTCCTTAATGAAGACCCATGGGAAAGACCCCGCCAACTGAAGAAACATCTCAAGAAGACCAAGCTCATGATGCTGCTTCGCGGCCAGAACCTCGTCGGGTATCGCAACTATGCCGACGATATGGCCGAGGCCTTTGTCGATCGGGCATGCGTAAACGGCATCGAGGTCTTCCGGACCTTTGACGCGCTCAATGACTTCCGGAATTTCGAAACGGTCATCAAACCGATCAAGAAAAACAAGATGCATTTCCAGGGGACCATCTGCTACTCGCTGACCGAGCCTCGCATGGGTGGTCCGGTTTACAACCTGGACTATTATGTAAAGAAAGCCAAACTGCTCGAGGACATGGGATCTGATACCGTATGCATAAAGGACATGGCGGGCCTTATCGCTCCCTATGACGCCTACTACCTGGTCAAAGCCCTCAAAGAGAACGTCAAGATCCCTATCCATCTGCACAGCCATTTTACTTCCGGCATGTCGGACCTGGCGCTGCTCAAGGCCATCGAAGCGGGTGTGGACATAGTTGACACCTGCCTGTCCCCTTGGGCCTACCGCAGCTCGCACCCGGCAATCGAGCCCCTTGTAATGACTCTTAGGCACACCAATAGAGACACGGGTTTTGACCTCCATCAACTTGCCAAATGCAGTGAGTGGTTCGAAAAGGTTTCCCCCAAGTACCGCCACCTGCTGGACGACCGCATGTCCACAATCGATATCGGAGTGCTGCTGCATCAGACACCGGGCGGCATGCTCTCCAATCTCATCAACCAGCTCCGGGAAATGGGGGCATCCGACAGGCTCAACGATGTTTTCCGCGCGTTGCCTCAGGTCCGCAAGGAGATGGGCCAGGTCCCTCTGGTAACGCCCACCAGCCAGATCGTTGGGATCCAGGCCGTAAACAACGTTCTGTTCGACACGCCCGAAGAACGCTACAAAATGATTTCCGCCCAGAGCAAAGATCTCTTTTTCGGCCTCTATGGTCACACCCCGGTCCCGGTCGATCCTGAAATCCAGAAGAAGTCCCTCAAGGGTTACCCCAGAGGCGAGATCCCCTTCGCAGGGCGTCCGGCCGAGATCATCGAGCCAGAAATGGCCAGGAACTTAGAGGATATGAAGGGACTGGCCAAAGACATCGACGACGTGCTTATCTATGGTATGTACCCGATGACCGGCAAGCGTTTCCTCAACTGGAAGTACGGCAATGAGCCCGTTCCGCCTGAGGTTATGCCCAAGACCCTCGAGGACTGCGCGAAGGAGGCAGAGCTGGTTAAAAAGGCAAAGGCTGGATTGCTTGTCGAGAAGCCGAAGAAGGAAGTTCCGCCGAAGGGCGATGGGTCCCGTCAGTTTAACGTATTTGTAGACGGCGATTACTTTTCCGTGGATGTTGAGGCAGTGGGCGGCGCTCCGATGATTACAGCCATCACCCCGGTGGCTGCTCCGGTTCCGAAGGCTGCTCCCGCTCCTAAGCCGGCAGCAGCCCCGGCGCCTGCGGCCGCCCCGGTTGAAGGCGGCACTAAGCTTGAGTCTCCAATGCCTGGTATGGTCATTCGTTACGAGGTAAAAGAAGGCGATTCAGTAAAAGAAGGTGACGTCGTAATGATCCTCGAGGCTATGAAGATGGAAAACTCTATTCTTGCTCCAGCCTCGGGAACTGTAAAACAGATACTGTGCAAAAGCGCCCAGAGTGTTCAAAAAGGCGACGTGCTTGCGGTAATAGGGTAGTGAACTTAGTTCGGACTCAATCTGGAGAGGAGTAGTAAAATGGCCAAACCCCCCGTTCGTGTTACTGTTACCGGAGCAGCCGGTCAGATAGGCTACGCCATACTGTTTCGCATTGCCAGCGGTGAAATGCTCGGCAAAGACCAACCGGTCATCCTGCAAATGTTGGAACTGCCAATAGAAAAGATCCAGCAGGCACTCAAGGGAGTCATGATGGAACTTGAGGACTGCGCGTTTCCGCTGCTGGCAGGTATGATAGGCACGGGCGACCCGCAGGTCGCTTTCAAGGACGCCGACTACGCCCTTCTGGTCGGCGCAAGGCCGCGCGGCCCCGGCATGGAACGCAAGGACCTGCTGATGGAAAATGCAAAGATATTCATAGAGCAGGGTAAGGCGATGAATGAAGTGGCCACGCGCGACATTCGCGTAATCGTCGTCGGCAACCCGGCCAACACCAATGCCTGGATCGCCATGAAATCGGCCCCGGATTTGCCGCAGGCCAATTTCACGTGTATGCTGCGCCTTGACCACAACCGCGCCAAGTCCATGCTCGCCGGCAAAGTTGGAAAGCCGGTGGACTCGGTTGATAAGTTGATAGTGTGGGGCAACCATTCACCCACCATGTATCCTGATATTCGCTTCGCTACTATCGAAGGCAAGCCGGCTGTCAAGCTCGTTGACGAAAATTGGTACAAGACCGAATACCTTCCCAAGGTCGGCAAGCGCGGCGCTGTGATCATAGAAGCCCGCGGCCTGTCTTCCGCGGGTTCCGCCGCCAACGCAGCCATTATGCACATGCATGACTGGGCGCTGGGCACCAACGGCAATTGGGTGACGATGGGCCTGGTGTCTGACGGCTCCTACGGGATTCCCGAGGGCGTCATGTATGGCGTGCCGGTCACCTGTACGCCCGGTAAGTACCAAAGGGTAAAGGACCTGGAGATCGATGCTTTCTCACGGGAAAAGATGGACTTTACCCTGAAGGAATTGCTGGAGGAACAGGCGGGCGTAAAGGACATGATTGCAACAGCTTCAACCAAGACCCGCTAGAGGTCTCCGGAGACCCGTCAGGGGCGCAGGGGCCTGATTGAAAGACTATTTTAGAACAAAAGGCGGCAAGCGGTTGCGGCCTCCCTGATTCTGTACGAAATCCCCGCGCTTGCGCGGGGATTTTGCTTTGTATCAATAATCGGGGGACTGATTTTGAGAGGAGCTGAAAGGGCTGCGTCTCCGTGTCACTCCGTTTCTGTGTCATGGCGTCTGTGGGTCTTTGCATCTCACGGAATAGGGGCACGGAAGATTTTATCACTCCGGATGATTAAACTTGCTCAAGCGGTTCCACCTTACAACCCACAATCGAGGAGAGATGAATGGTCCACTGGAAACGATGGCTGGCTGCCACCGTAGTGTCGATTACAGCTCTTGTCGGTATCGTAATCGCGCTCAGCTTCTTTTTCTCACACTTCCTGGTCGATGTCTGGTGGTTCAATTCGGTAGGCTATGAAGCTTATTTCTGGCAGCGCGCACTATACAGGTATGCTGTTCTTGGATCGGTCTCCATATTCTTCTTCCTGATATTTTTCCTGAATTTCTGGGTAGCATCCCGCTTCCTCGGGGCCACCTTGCCTGCACAGACCCCCTCGGCCGCCTCGCTCAAATCATATCGGCTTCTGCTCCAGGGATTCAGGACGGGCTCGATGTGGGTCTATACGCCTTTTTCCATCATTCTTTCCGTGGTGATCGCCCTCCCCCTTTACGAACGCTGGGAGGCCTTCCTGCTCTATCTTTTTTCTCCCAGGGCAAATGTGACAGACCCGGTATATGGCAAGGAGATTGGCTATTATCTTTTCGCCTACCCGATATATACACTCATTCAGCGCCGCCTGCTCATTGCTTCCGGTGTTCTGCTCGCCGCAATCACGCTCCTGTACCTAGTCGAGAGGCGAATCCTGGCCAAGGAAGAAAAACGCCTTCCCGCCGGGTCCAAAGCGCACATTAGCATGCTGGTCTTCCTGGTATTCCTGATCGAAATATGGGATTTCGTTCTTCAGCGCTATGGTCTTCTTTATTCCAGGAGCCATCTGCCCCTATTTTTCGGCCCCGGCTACGTCGAAATGAACATTACGTGGGTCCTGCTCTGGATTTGCATGATCTTGTTGGCCGGTGCTGCTATGTCACTGATTTTTTTTGTAAATACACGTAAGGGCCTCAGGATTTTCGCGGTATTCGCCATTGTGTTCGCCCTTGGGCTTGGCGCCAGGTACTCGGATTTCCTTCCCCAGACGGTCGAAAAATATATTGTCAAGCCAAACGAGAGTTCAAAAGAGCGGCCCTACATCCAGAACACCATCAAATCGACTCTTTCGGCCTACAGGCTCGACGATGTGGAAGTCCGGGACTTCAACCCCGAACGGATTCCTACTGACATTTCGATTCCCGATATACAGGCGATTTTAAGGAACACTCCGGTCTGGGACGGCGAACTGCTTGACGACGTCTACAAGCAACTCCAAAACCT
>OMSV01000044.1 GCA_900290385.1 Syntrophobacter sp. SbD2
CTCCATTCCAGAGCTTTTTTTGCAGCTCCAGGGACGTGTATTGGTCGCGGTAATCTCGCAAGGCCCCAGCCCAATCTTGCCGCAACATCCGCCCATTCTTACGTGCCCGCCTTTCCAGGAGGAATTCGACGAAGTCCCTGACTTCCCCGTGCAGGTCGGGTGGAAGCTCCTTTACGAGTTCTTATGATTCCAGGCGCCCGGGACGTGGCTCTTGCCTTTCTTCAGGCACTTTTCATCAGCGTCCATCATGTAGGGGATAATATCGTTCAAGGTCTTGGCGTGGATACTGATTCCAGTGCATGCGGGCCATATTAATCCATCCCGCCATTTCATTGTCCATGCCTGATTTCGAGATCTTTAATACCATAACCCGGCATCGGAACAGCAGCCTCGCTTTGAAAAATTACATTAAGGGATTGTAGGGGATGTTCGATTATCTTGATATATAATGTATTTCGCCTTAGTATCTGATACGTGCTGACCGAATATATGGTGCTGCAATTCAGATTGCGACCGTTTTGGGTCTCAGACGTAGATATGTTCTGGAGAAAGGTATGGAAAATACTGACGATCTGCTCGTTGCAACCTGCCGGACCATGATAAAGACAGTGCTCTCATGCCTGGATAACGCTACGAAGGGCACAATATACAAGATCGGCCCGATGCCGGAACTGATAGCGATGCGCGTTCTGTCAGGCGCCGAAAAACAGGATTCGGATGAGTTGGAATGGGGATTGCCCGCAGTATCCGATTACAATCCTCCGGGTAAGAAATGGGATGATTACAAGGACCAGCCCGGACGTGTCCTGGAGGCAATGGGTTGGTGTGTCGAATAGCAGATGAGCTGGACGGCGGACAACCCGATGCAAGACCCCCGCAGCGTCAGAAAGCAACTCCTGGGAGAACGGGAAGATGAATTCCACATGGAGCCTGTGCTAGTTGGGAAAAAGAGCCTCTACGGCCATTCAGCCGAAAAGATTCAATATCCGGCCGATTGGCAGGGAAACCCTATCTGGCAGGGTAGCGAAAACGTGGTCACAGCCGTTATAAAGATTCATTTTAAACCGGGGACATTGAAGCGCGGAGATCGGTCGACCAGGATCATCCGGGATATATCCCAAAGCCTTGGTTCCGAACTGCTCTCTTTATTGTTCAGAGAAAAACTCACCCAGGCGAGTAAGGACTTTGCCAACCTCCGTCTGCAAAGCTGCGAAATCCTGGCCCATGAACTCAGGAACACATTGGTCAAACTAGGCTTTGTGTTCTCGGCGATAAACGCTCAAATCAACATTCTTCGGGCGAGTTGGGAAGAACTGCTCCAGAAGTACGCGCCGGAACTCGAGTGGAAAGGACCGCTTATCGAGGAGTTGTGCGGCGCATTAAGCGAAAAAGTCCCGGAGTTGAGTTCTTACGCGGACCTGTTTGCAGTAAGTCAAAGGCTGCTCATTGAACAAAAAGAGCTGGCGAGCCTTTATCTTTCTCCTAACCAGGGGCGGGAGTGGATCAAAAACAAGATTCACCCCAAGTGGGGGAAACTGCTTTCAGAGACGAACCTTTGGGATCGGCCGGCAATCGAGTCTTTGTTGGACCGCCTAGAAAATGCATTGCCTGCAGGTATGAACTACGACTTTTCGAAGCATATGGACGGCTTGCCGCCAGGGCTTCTGGGGCAATGGTCTAAACTTGCATATGTAGAGATAACATCAAGTAACCTCTTGCAGTTGGATGAAGTAATCCAATTGGTCGCAAATCCGGTCCTGCCGGTTTGTCATAAAGAACAGATGCTGAGGGTGCTCAAATCTTTGAGGAGCATTGTCCATACGATATCCGAAGTCGAGGAAAAAGCCACCAAAATACTCAGGTCGCTGAGGTTTGGTACTGAGGCCGAAGATCAATACAGGTTCGGTCCCGATTTTCTGGATTTGGGGTCCCATGAAGAATTTGGAACGGTTTTAAGCAATTGAAAGCTGAATTTCTTAATTTCTTGTGTGCATTATGTATAAGCGTTTTTTCAATGGGGCGGGTGACATGCGGTTCATATCGAGCCGGCGCGGCAAACTGCTCGATGTGAATCAGGCCGGGGTGGAACTGTTCGGCTATTGCAACAAAGAGGAAATGCTGGGGCTGGACAATGTGTGGTCGCTTTTCTGCAATCCCGAAGATGGACGTCAGTTTCAACAAAGGCTCGGAGAAAACGGATTTCTAAGAGAATATGAAGCGGAGTTGCAAAAAAAGGACGGGACCGTTTTCATCGGGTCCATTACGGCGACTCTGTGGTTCGAGGATGACGGTTCCACATCGTGGGAGGGGGAACTCAGGGACATATCGGGCTTAAAGGAACTCCAGGAGGCATATCTGGAAGCCGAAAGACATAACCGGGAGCTTTCGGAATCCGAGCGGCGCATCCGGGAGCTCAACCAGCATATACTGAACATGCTGATGATCATGTCTCACGATATCCGGGGACCCCTTGTCTCCATTGCCGCTACTCTTAAGCTGCTTCTGCGCGGTTCGTTCGGAGGAATGGACGGATCCGTATGGAACACGGTTTCCGATTTGATGGCTCGGGTTCGGCGCCTGATCGGCTTAGCCGAGGAATGTCTCGGGAGCGCTCATTCTTTTGAGCGTGTGCTTCTCAAAGAAAAGGAATTCGTGGACCTGCGGCAGGATATCATAGATGCGGTGCTCGACGAGGTGTCAAATGAAATAGAAGAACAGCAGATAGTGATCGACAACCGGCTCGGAGCGATTCCAGCCGGAACTATTCCGATCTGCGCCGATATGATGTGGCTGAAAGCCGTGTTCAGAAACCTTTTCAAAAACGCCATAAAATACGGTGGGAAAGGCTGCAGGATCGCTTTCGGCTTTGAAGATCACGGCTCTTTTTATCGCTTGAACGTTTACAATAGCGGTAATCCGCCTTTTCAAAAACGCCATAAAATACGGTGGGAAAGGTTGCCGGATCGCTTTCGGCTTTGAAGATCACGGTTCTTTTTATCGCTTGAACGTTTACAATAGCGGTAATCCGATTCTTGAGGAACACAGGGACAGGCTTTTCACCAAGTTTGCCCACATAGACGAGGGGGGCGAGAAAAGGGACGGGTTCGGCATGGGCCTGTACCTGATAAGGGAAATCGTCCGAAAGCACGGAGGCGACATGTGGTACGAACCAAGACAAGACGGCTCGGATTTTATTATTATCCTGCCTAAACAACCGGTTTGATCTATTCATTGGTGGTCAATAGTTGGGATTCTAAAATCAATGTACTGTCCTGCGAGGTTTGAAACATGATTTCGGCTGCCGAAATCCGAAGGGCGGCCGGCGTCCTTAAGGACCGTGTAATCCGAACCCCTCTTGTCTACTCTCCCACGTTCAGCAGTCTGGCAGGGTTCGAAGTCTATCTGAAATTGGAGAACTTGCAGGCAACCGGGTCGTTCAAGATCCGTGGCGCAACGTACAAGATCCTGACTGAGCTTGACCGGATCGGGAAGGGAGGAGTGGTTGCGGCATCGGCGGGCAATCATGCCCAGGGTGTTGCCCTGGCCGCGAACCGGGCAGGGCTTGCCTCCACCATCGTAATGCCTGAATGGGCTTCGATTTCAAAGCAGGAAGCAACGCGGGGCTATGGCGGCAAAGTCATCCTCGAGGGACAGAGTGTTGCAGATGCGATAAAAAAAGCGCAGGAGCTGTCAAAAGACGGCAAAACCTTTATCCATCCATTTAACGATCCGTCGATAATAGCGGGACAGGGGACCATCGGCCTGGAAATAATGGAGGAGATGCCCAATGCGGACCTGATAGCCGTACCGGTAGGCGGCGGAGGGTTAGTGGCCGGAATTTCAGTGGCTGCAAAGGCCATCAGGCCGGGGATTCGGATCATCGGGGTTCAGGCGGAGGCGTGTCCTTCAGCCCTCAAGGCCGTCGAAACCGGCAAAAGAATCACGGTCGAAGCGCTTCGCTCAATAGCCGACGGGATAACGGTCAAGCAGATCGGACGCCTTCCTTTCGATGTAGTCCGTAAAGAGGTCGATCAGATCGTTCTGGCGAGTGAAGACCGGATCGCGGAAGCTGTGATTATGCTCCTGGAACGGAAAAAGGTGCTTGCCGAAGGGGCAGGCGCGGTTTGTGTGGCTGCTCTGCTGAGCGGGGCTATAAAGGCCCCTGCGGAGACAAAGGCAGTGCTGGTTATCAGTGGGGGGAATATCGATATTTCTCTGCTGGGCAGGGTCATTCGGAAGGGCATGTCGCGTAACGGACGCATTATGCGGTTCAGTGTGAGGATGGATGACGTGCCCGGCGCCCTGGCGAAGCTCCTGGGCATAATCGCGGGCGTTAAGGCCAACGTTCTTCAGATCTATCACAACCGGGGCGGGGCCGACATGTCAATCTATCAGAGCCTGGTAGAACTTGAAATCGAGACGCGCAATATCGAGCATATCCGGGAAGTAGAGGCCGTGCTCAACCAAAGCGGCTATGATATGAAACTTCGTGCTAACGTTTAGGGCTTGTCCGTAGAAAACGTAGCTATTTCAACGCCATTACCTCTGTTTTCACCCAGCGGCAAGGTTCGTGCTAAAGTTTCAGGCGATTGCCGTTTTCACGCAGCCATTTCCTGCTTTGCCGATGGTCTGGGAGAATGGTTGCAACCAGGTTCCAATATTGTGCTGAGTGGTTGTGGTGAACAATGTGGCAGAGCTCGTGAACTATGAGATAATCAAGGATTCGTTCAGGCGCCATTATGATGTGCCAGGCGAGACTGATCCGCCCGTGGATAGAGCAGCTACCCCATCGCGATTTCAATGACTTGACGGTCACAATACGAGGATTTACGCCAATCTGATGGGTGTAGACCGGGACCTTTTCACTAACTTTGGCCAGGGCGCACCTCTGATACCATTTGAGCAGGTGCTCTTTTACCACCGAAGGCTCGGGCGCTGCGGCTGCCATCATAGGGAGCCGCACGCAAATATTCTCATCTCTCAGGATGACTTGCGAAGAATTTCCACGTTCGACTCGCAAAATATATTCTTTGCCCAGGTAAAGCAATTTGTCCCCGGTTTCGAATCTCCTTGCCTGGCCATGCTGATCCCTTTGGAGGTTGTCTCGAATTGCTTTTCGAATCCAGTCGGATTTTTTTTCGACGAACTGCATGATATTCTTCTGGGGATAGGTTGAAGGCGCCCTGACGACAACCCGGTTATCCGGATGTACGACAATTGTAAGTGTCTTTCTCCCGGCGCTTTTTCTGACCTGATAGTTGAATTCGAGTTCATTCATGCGTCACGTCCGTCCGGATAGACACTAGCCTATTTCCCAAATAAATGGAAATCCGGAAATCCGCCCTTGAAAGGATTGAGACCGATGGTCTTGTGGTTGGCAATCGCGGCAATATCTGTGGCTATATTCGCTCCGTTGAGCTATTATTGAATAATTGTGGCGCCGCTCCAGTCAGTGAACGTACGGACGATGGCGGTAAAATCTCCGGTCCAAACGGAGGCTTTAAATATTTTGTTTCAAGAGGTTAGGGCATGTCTTATTTGCAGCAGATTGATCCTGAAATAGCCAAGGCCATTGAGGGAGAGGAAAATCGTCAGCGGGGGCGCCTGGAACTCATCGCATCCGAAAATATTGTCAGCAGGGCGGTACGGGAAGCTCAAGGGTCCGTTCTGACGAACAAATACGCTGAGGGCTACCCTGGGAAAAGGTATTATGCCGGATGTGAACATGTCGATATCGCGGAGAGGTTGGCTCAGGACCGTGCAAGGAAACTGTTTCACGCCGATTATGTAAACGTTCAGCCTCATTCAGGCTCTCAGGCGAATATGGCCGTGCTCTTCGCTGTGCTCCAACCGGGCGATACTATACTGGGAATGGATTTACGCCAGGGGGGGCATCTGACTCACGGAAGTCCTGTGAGTTTTTCCGGACGGCTTTTCCGGGTCGTTTCCTATGGAGTCAGGCATGACAACGAGCAGATCGACTACGACCATGTTGAGCAAATAGCCAGGGAGGAACGGCCGAAACTCATAATAGCAGGAGCCAGTGCGTACCCTCGAATTATCGATTTTGAACGTTTCCGTCAGATTGCAAAGAACATCAGCGCCTACCTGATGGTGGACATGGCCCACATTGCCGGTCTTGTCGGCGTGGGTCTTCATCCGAATCCCGTACCATGCGCCGATTTCGTAACTTCTACTACCCATAAGACTTTAAGAGGACCACGCGGTGGCTTGATTCTGTCTCA
Organism: Syntrophobacter sp. SbD2; assembly: GCA_900290385.1. The sequence continues at coordinate 6,246 of OMSV01000044.1, forward strand.
CGCCCCATATAGCAAGATACTTGACAGCCAGATCTTTCCGGGAATACAGGGAGGGCCGCTCATGCACGTGATAGCCGCCAAGGCTGTGGCGTTTCAGGAAGCCCTTCAGCCTGAGTTCAGGCAATATCAGGAAAGAGTCATTGCGAACAGCAGGCGTCTTGCCGAGGTTTTATCCAGCCATGGATATAGGCTGGTCTCCGGGGGA
>OMSV01000089.1 GCA_900290385.1 Syntrophobacter sp. SbD2
GAGCCACTTTTGCGCAACGATTTCGCTGAGTTATACATGGTGCTCAAGTGTAAAGGCTTGCTTATCTCAGTTTTTAGTAACGCAACCCTCGTTACCGAAGAGCATATCGAGCTGTTCAAAAAGTACCCGCCCAAGGACATCGAAGTGACCGTCTATGGCGCTATGCGGGAAACATACGAGGCTGTTACTCGCCGGCCCGGATCGTTTGACCGGTTCATTCATGGCCTGAATCTCCTGATGGCGGGCAACGTGCGCATCCGCTTGAAGGCTATGGCGATGCAGTCGAACCTGCATGAGCATTACGCAATTGCCCAATTCTGCCTGGCGCACACCAAAGACTTTTATCGCTTCGACCCGCAATTGCACCTTCGCTTTGACGGCGACTCGGCGCGCAACGCTCAAATCCGCATGGAGCGACTGACGCCCGAACAGATCGTTGCCCTCGAACGAGCAGACGAGAAGCGATTCAGCGCCATGCGGGAGAATTGCGGCTCACTCATCAACGAAGGATTCACGCATGACGGGTGCGACCATCTTTTTCACTGCGGTGCAGGCACCGGGAACTTTATCGTCGGCTACGACGGCAGGTTGCGCCTGTGCTCCTCCCTCTGGGCTGGAGGGACGGCGTATGATTTGCGGACGGGTACGCTCCACGATGCATGGTTCAATTTTATTCCGCGCATTCGCGATCTGCGTTCTCAACGCAAGGAGTTCCTCGAGACGTGCCACACGTGCTCCATCGCGAACCTGTGCATGTGGTGCCCCGCCCATGCCCACCTGGAAACCGGAGAGATGGACGGTGCGACGCCGTACTTTTGCGAGGTTGCGCATCGAAGGGCGGAGAGTTTGCAGACCAACATGAGAAAGCGGTAGGTCTAATCACAAATGCTTCAGGGTATAACACGCATCAGGGACAGGTTAAGATATGCCCTGAACATGCGAAGGGCGATGCGGCTTGTATGGCGAAGTTCGCCAGGTTACACCCTTTCGAGCATAGGGTTGATTATTGTACAGGGCATTCTCCCCCTCGCTTCACTATACCTGATGAAGCTGATTGTTGATGGGGTCGCGGCTGGAATTACATCGCCGGTCGGCATCAGTGAGTCATTCAGGAAAATAATTATACTTATCGTTTTTTCATGCCTCGTCGCCCTCCTCGCCGCCCTGTGCCAATCGATCTCGGAGATTATGCGTGAAACACAGGGTGAGATCGTAACGGACCACGTGTCTGATATGATCCATAAGAAATCCGTCGAAATCGACCTTGCATATTATGATTATCCCGTTTTCCACGACACTCTGCACCTGGCCCAGCACGAAGCTCCCTACAGGCCTACCCGTATTGTGAAAAGTGCTACTCAGTTATGTCAGAGCAGCATCTCCCTTATTGCCGTCGGAGCTTTGCTCATCCACCTCAACTGGATGATCGCCGTGGCCCTCTTTGTTGCCCTTATACCAGGGTTTATCGCGCGCCTTAACTTTGCGGACAGGATGCACGAATGGCAATTGCGAAGAACAAAAATGGAACGAAAGTCGTCCTATTATCACTGGATGATGATCGACGGCGTCCCAGCCAAGGAAATGCGATTATTCGGTCTTGGCCCCTTGTTTATAAATGGCTATCGTCTGCTTCGCGCTCAATTGCGCAAGGAAAAACTGTCCATCAGCACCAGGCGAACTTTGTTTGAATTGATAACCAATTCGTGTGGGCTTCTCACCCTTTTTGGGGTATTTGCATTTTTCACCTATGAAACAGTTTCCGGAAGAATGACTCTGGGCGACATGGTCATGTATTATCAGGCCTTTCAGCGTGCCCAGGGATACCTCCAGGAATTTCTCACTCACCTGTCGGGTCTTTATGAAGACAACCTTTTTCTTTCCCGGTTCTATGAATTTATCGATTTAAAACCTATGATCGTCGCTCCGGCTGTCCCGTCCGAATTTCCAAAACCCCTCAGGGAAGGCATCTTGTTAAACAACGTATGCTTTCAATATCCAACGCATCACAAACCCGTCCTCAAAAATATCGACCTCAAAATCGCGCCGGGACAGGTGGTCGCCCTCGTCGGAGAAAACGGTTCGGGAAAAACAACCCTAGTTAAGCTGTTGTGCCGTTTATATGATCCTACCAACGGCAGTATTACCGTTGATGGGATCAACCTTAAGCAATTTGACTTGCAGGCCTTGAGGAAAAACTTCAGCGTGATTTTTCAGGATTACATCCATTACGATGTCACGGCCCGTGAGAACATCTGGTTTGGCAATATCGAACTCGATCCTCACGATGAGAGGGTTGCCAGGGCAGCCGAACATACAGGGGCAGCCCAGGCAATACAAAAACTCAGTAAAGGTTATGCCACACCTCTGGGACTCCGGTTTGATGAAGGCGAGGAGCTGAGCATCGGTGAATGGCAAAAGGTGGCGCTGGCCAGGGCTTTCCTCCGGGATGCCCAGTTTGTCATTCTCGATGAGCCGACGAGTTCATTGGACGTCAGGTCGGAATACGAGGTGTTTAACTCTTTCCACCGGCTTCTCCATGGAAAGATGGGAATCATAATCAGTCACCGGTTTTCAACGGTCAGAATGGCAGACTACATTTATGTTATGTCGGAAGGGGAAATCTCGGAAAGAGGGACGCATGAAGGTCTTGTCAGGCAAGGAGGCATATATGCAGGCCTTTTTGAAATGCAGGCGCAAAATTATGTCTATGCTCCAACCAGGTAGTGTTGAATTGACTATACCGAAAATCAGTGGATGACATCAATGCATAAAAACATCCCACGCCTTCCTCTCAATGGAGAACTGGACCTAACTTACCGTTGCAATAACAAGTGCCGTCATTGCTGGCTGTGGTTGCCTCACAATGCGCCAGAGCAGACGGATGAGCTCAGCTTCAATGAGATCCGGCGCATCGCAGACGAGGCCCGCAGTCTGGGCTGTCGCCGCTGGAACATCTCCGGGGGCGAGCCCATGCTCCGCCCGGATTTCCCGGAGATATTCGACTACCTTACCCGTAAAACCGCATCCTATGCCCTGAGCACCAACGGCACGTTAATCACTCCTGAAATTGCCCGATTGCTTACTCGCAGGGGGACCAAGAGGGTCGCCCTGTACGGTGCGACAGCGGAGGTCTATGATGATGTGACCCGTCATCCGGGAGGGTTCGATGCTGCGATGCGGGGATTCGAGAACATGCGGCAAGCCGGTGCCGGATTTATGGTGCAATTGATTCCGATGCGCGCCAATTTCCACCAGTGGGACCAGATGGTTGCACTGGCCCAATCGCTCAGTCGCCATTTGCGCGTCGGAGCTCCCTGGCTCTACCTTTCGTGTGACGGCAATCCGGAGCGCAACCGCGAAATTGACAGGCAGCGCCTTTTGCCAAGGGACGTGATTGGATTGGACAAACCCGATCTTACATATGGCGAGAGGATGGTGGAGCTGGCTGAGATGGACCCTGAAGCGCAAAACGACGCAGCCTCGGGCGCCTTATGCGCTACTGTCTCGGAAGGCGACGATCGACTGTTTGCCCGATGCATCGCCGAGCGGCAAGACTTCCATGTCGACCCCTACGGCCAGATGTCATGGTGCCCACACATTAAAGATACGGCGCTGCGCTATGATCTGCGGCATGGCACGGTCCGCGAAGCCTGGGAGCAATTCATTCCCTCATGCGCCGACAAGGTGCGGGGCGGCGACGAATGGCGCAAGTATTGCCTGCCCTGTGAAAAAAGAAGCGAATGCCGGTGGTGCGCCGCGTATGCCAAACTTGAAACCGGACGCTATTCCGCGCCTATCTCCTACCTTTGCGCCGTTGCCGGCGAAGCGCTTGAATTCAAGGAGCAATGGCGGAACAAGCACCGCCGCTATTTTCATATCGCCGGCATCACGGTGCGCATCGAGAGCGATCTTGATTTCGATAAAATCAGGTTCAAGAATGAATTTATCCCATTTATGGCCGAAGGCCCGGGCAACGACAACGTCACAATTCGTCATTACTTCGAATTGCCCGATCTCAAAGGCAAAGACCTGGGAAAAGAACTCTACTGCAAAGCTCCATGGGTGATTTCACGGAAGAACGGCACGTGGTTTTACCAGAACATCTCGTTCACACCGGGCGACGGGGAACTGTACCAAGCTGCGGTTTTCAACGCCGATTACACCCGTGCCACGATTTACAATCCACCCCAAGACCGGGAGCGCATCCACACCGATGGCTGGCATTCCCTTTCCCTTTTCCCGACCGATCAGATCTGGCTTATTCCCCTGCTGGCGGACCGTCACGCCGTGCTCCTGCACTCAGCCGCTGTGATCGTCAACGGCCAGGGCCTGCTCTTTGTCGGCCATTCGGATGCTGGCAAATCCACGACGATGGAGATGTTAAAAGAGGCGCATTCGGCAGCCGGCCTTACGCCTGCCTTTGAAGATGGGCACGAGCGAGTGCCCCTGCACTGCGAAATCCTCTGCGACGACAGGAATGTGGTGCGCAAATGGCCGTCTCCATCTTACACACGTGAACTTGTCGTAGGCGTCGATGTTGATTGCCGCGAATCGGCAAAGCAATTTTCAAACTTACGGGTAAATGCATCATTGCACAAATCGGTTTCCGCAATGCCGGCAGGTCAATGGCGCGTCCACGGTACATGGAGTCACGGCACCACCTCCGATGTGTCCGGCGCCTCGGCGCCGCTCCGTGCGATCCTATTTTTGAAACAGTCAATGGCAAACGAAATAACGCCTTTGACTGACGGCAAGACCATTTGGCGGCGCCTGCTCGCCACGCTTGTCTGTGCGATGGCGACCGAGCAATGGTGGAACAGGGAACTGGATGTCTTGGAGCAGATCGTGAACGAAGTGCCCTGCTACGACATGCGGTTTGACAGGAGCGGCGCCATCGTGGCTCAACTGGCCAAATTGACGCAGGACCAATCATTATCCGCGAGCATTGAGCAAGACCATGGCTGAATTTGTGCGACACGTCAAAGAATTGGCGAAGCCTATCACATCGGCCCTTGGCTACCTCGACATCGAGCTGACCGAGCGGTGCAACAACGACTGCATCCATTGCTGTATCAATCNNGGCGGCGAGCCGTTGTTGCGGCCCGACTTTGAAGAGCTGTACCTCTATGCCCGGCGGTTGGGGATAAATGTCCTTATATTTACCAACGCCCGTCTGCTCACCCCGCACATGGTCGATCTGTTCGCCAGGATTCCCCCGCGGATGCCAATCGAAGTTACAGTGTACGGCATGCACAAGGAATCTTACGAGGCGGTCACTCGCGCGCCGGGTTCCTTTTTCCAGTTCCGGCGCGGCGTGCAGTTGCTCCTGGAGCGCAAGGTTCCTTTTGTCGTCAAATCCGTTGTGCTGCCGCCCAACCGGACCGAGATGGACGAGTTCGAAGCCTGGGCGCGAACCATCCCCTGGATGACCGAGCGCCCCCGTTACTCCATATTCTTCGATCTGCGCAACCGCCGCGACGACGCGCAGAAGAACAGGCTCATCGAATCGTTGCGTCCCTCACCACGGGAAGGCTTGGCCGTGATCGTGCGCGATGCGGAAAAAACTCGCAAAGATATGGGCGAGTTCGCCTCCAAATTCATGGGCCCCCCCGGTAATATGCTGTTTGGCTGCGGCGCAGGTTGTGGCCTGAGCATAGATGCCTATGGACAGGCGCAACCCTGTATGGGCCTCCATGCGCCGGACCTGACGCACAACGTGAGGAGCGAAATTCGCGACGAAGCAGGCGGCATCACTCACCACTCGGCGCTTGCAGGGGCGCTTGCATCTTTTAAATATCTCCGCGAAATGCGGGCGGCCAACCCGGACTACTTGCGGCGCTGCGCAGTCTGTTTCCTCAAAGGTTTTTGCGAGCAGTGCCCGGGCAAGTCATGGGTGGAGCACGGTACGCTGGACACCCCGGTCGAATACTTTTGCGAGGCGGCCCACGCCCAGGCGCGGTGGATGGGGTGGCTGGACAAAAATGAAATGGGATGGACAGTGATTAATTGGAAGGAAAGGGTAAGGAAGGCCTAGAAAGAAAATATGGCAGGGCAAATCAGCAGGGTCCTGCTCAATGCAATGGATTAGAGCCTGTCCGGGATTTGTGCAGGGGTCCCGGCAGTTTCTAGTGGAGCGTGGAGTCAATCGCACTCAAGGTGCGTTCATGCTAGAACGAATACGAGAGAAATAGTAGAGGTCATCGCGCTTGGAATGACCCTTTCAACTTCAGTTGCAATATGCCGCTTGATGATTACTCTGACAGTTAAAGGAGGATTGCCATGTCGGTTTACAAGATTGTAGAGCTCGTCGGAACCAGTCCAACTTCCTGGGAGGAAGCGGCAAAAGAGGTCATTGAAACTTCAACCAAGAGTCTGAGGGACCTGAGAATTGCAGAAGTGGACAAGCTGGACATGAGGCTCGACAACGGGAAGATTGTAGAATACCGCGTGCGTGTGAAGCTCTCCTTTAAGTACGAGGGGAGTGATTGATAAATCCGAAGGAGCTGGTGAGGATCAGGGTGTCATTTTGAACGAAGTGCTTGAAGTTTGCCTTGGCGCGGACATGCATATAATCATCGCAAGGCCCCAGGGTCGCCCTGCGAGATGAACGCGCCCCAGAACAGCGGCTCCGGGGAGGCGGCTTTGATCTCCAACTGCGCTTCGCGAAGTGCCTCTGCCCTTGGTCTGCCTTCCAATACGCTTCTGTAGAAGCCTTCCATCAGCGTCCGGGTTTCTTCATCCGGAATCTTCCATAAGCTCATCACAAGCTTTTTCGCTCCGGCCAGAAGGAACGCCCCGCGCAACCCGAAAACCCCCTCGCCGGCCTTTATGTCGCCAAGTCTGGTCTGACAGGCCGATAACACCACCATGTCAGTGAAAAGCAACTCCAGACCTGAAGCGTTTTCCGCCGTCAGGATGCCGTCTTCAGCCTCCGGGGAGATCGCCTTTCCCTGAAGCCAGGTGTTGGCGCCTGCCAACACAAGGCCTGAGCGCGGCAACGGGTTTTCCATACCTCGTGACAGCGGGTTGGCCAAATCTGCCGCCCCGGTTTTTCCCCGATCCCTCTGGAACTCTTTCCCCCCGGAGGGACGCTGCTGGTCCGGCAAAAAAAAGCCGTGAGTCGCTATGTGCAGGATACGGGGCGAGCGTGCGTTTTCAACCGAGCGCTTGGTGGCTGAGCCTCCCTCCAGGGCTTTGACGCCCAGCATGGCCGCAATACGTTCGCCTTCGACGCGAGTGCCTGGCAAACGCATGAAATGTGAAGCATAGCGGACCCATATCCCGTGACTGCCTTTGCTGCTCCGCACAAGCTCACAGGTCTCGATGCAACGGGCGAGCGCCTCTTCATAATTGCCCTGCCTGTAGAGGCTGATAACTTCTTTGCTCTTCCTCACCATCCTGTCGGCCTCAGAGTTCGAACCAGCCACGTTTGCCGAGTCTGTTTGATCCGCAAAAACGCAGATGACGCAGAGAGATTTTGACAGGATTAACAGGATTGAAAGGATTAAAAAACAGCTCATAGCGCCTATTTTGCCTTTGGCCCGTTTGTTTCCCGTAAATCCTGTTAAAGGTCTGCCGCTACGTAAGTTTTTGCAGCTCCCATAAATCCTTGTAGACACCGCGTTGAGCGAACAGTTCTTCGTGCGTGCCGGCTTGAGCGATGGTCCCTTTATCCAGAACGACTATGTGATCGGCGCCCTTGATCGTGTACAACTGGTGAGTGATAATAATGCGCGTGCGCCCGGAGAACTCGTTCCGCATCACCTCGTGAATCAGCCCTGCTGTCTTCACATCTATATTGGCCGTATATTCATCGCAAATAATGATTTCCGGGTCCTGCACGATCAAACGGGCCAGTGCGAGCCGTTGCTTTTCACCGGCGGAAAGGTTCCTGCCCATATGTCCTGCGATAAAATCCAGACCACCTTCACGGGATTCGACGAACTCACGCAGTTGCGCCAGATCGACGGCCCTGTCAAGCAGGGTGTCGTCGAATCCGTCGGCTGAAGCCATCAGGAGGTTTTCACGGAGCGAACAGTTGAAGATAAATGGGTCCTGGGGAATAAGTCCCATCAATTTTTTGAGCTGTTTCTCATCGATCTGTTCCAGAAGCCGGTCATTGATCAGGATTCTGCCGCCTGTCGGGTCGAGTAATCGCAACAGCAGGTTGAATATCGTCGTCTTGCCCGATCCGCTTTGACCCACAATGGCCGAAAGCTTCCCCCCCGGGATCGAGAACTCAAGACCCTCAAAGATCCCACGGCCGTTGAAGTGCATCGATACGCCATCGAATTTGATGGACAAAACGGGCGACAGCCCGGCGGCAGGGCTCCCGGCCTTCGCAAGAGCGATCTGTGCGAACTTCCCCGGTTCGGGCGTCAACATCATCCGCAGGCTTTGGAAACTGGGGGCGGTCAGGGCCGCCTGCTGAATAAAATTGTATATGATCGAATAAATATGCAGAAATTGCTGAAGAAAAAGTACATACGAAATTGTGGCGCCGATAAGGGAGGATACCGTTGCCGGCTGGCCGGCAGCGTTGGCCCTCAACAGTTGGGGAACCACCACGATGATCGGGACAGCACTGAACAGGCTCATCAGAGACGTTGTGGTTACCCCCCCGAACTGCCCCCACCAGGCAATGCTGACCGCGCTTCCCTGCGATCTTTTCAGAGTATCGTCGAACCGGCCCGCAAACC
>OMSV01000216.1:0-4378 GCA_900290385.1 Syntrophobacter sp. SbD2
CACGTACCGTGCCAAAGGGAAAACAGCCCAAAAGTCATAAGCTGTTTTTCAATCCTGTAAATCCTGTCTAAATCCGTCCTCCTCGACATCGCTGAAAAACATGGGCGAAGAATTCAAATACAGGAGCCATGACCTGGCGGAGAGTTGATTTTGCTGTAAATCCTGTTAATCCTGTCTAAATCCGTGACCTGTCGCGGACTGGATCAGGGATTCGAGGTGGGTGGCATGGAGAATACCTTTCACCAGGCCGGCAATTTCTTTATCTTGAAAATCAGGCTTTTCTGAAGGCGCCCATGTAAAATTATCTGCTGCTTTCCATTTCCTGCTTACAGCCACTGCATTGCTTCCCTGCGGCGCCCACACGCGGGCGTCGGTCGGCCCAAAGACGGCGATCGACGGTATTCCAGCCGCCGCCGCCAGGTGACTCACCCCCGAATCGCTTCCGATGTAGAGCCGGCACAATGAAAGCAGGGCACAGAGCCTCAACAGCGGCAGCCCGCTAACGATGGGGACTCCAGCCTCCCGCATGGCCCCAGAAAATTCGTCCATATAGTCATCGGAAGGTCCGATGGACAGGAGCGCTTGAAGCGGCAATTCCCCTCGGATCCAGTCGAGCAGTCCATGCCAGTTCCCGAGCGGCCAGACTTTGCGCCGGCCGCCGCTTCCCGGATGAATGAAAACCGGCTTGGAATAAATCCCCAGTTCGCGAAGAAGCTCCCCTGCGGCCTGTTTTTCAGAGACAGGAGGTGACAGAGTAAGGGGCTTTTCGCCAATCGGCCATCCAAGGCCTTTCAATTGCCTGCGAAGGAAACGAGAAACATGAGTACGGGTATCGTTTGCCGCAGGGAAGGATTGAACCCAGCTTACATTTGCCGAAAGACGTCCGGAGAGCCTCTCGGCCATGACACGAGATCCACTCTGGCCGAAGATTAATACCTGATCGGCCCCGAGCAGGAATTCGGGAAGAGCGGCGGTCTGCCAGAGGCTGTCGTGCAGGAGCCAGGAAATCAGGGGACCTTCAATGGAATGACATTCCCCCAGGTAACTCTTTGCGGTAAACAGAGACACATGCTCCGGTTTTGACCAGAAGTCGATACGCGCCCAGCCGAAGGCCACGGCAAGCTCATCTATGGCGGAAGCCGCCATGAGGAAATCGCCGAGCGCCCCCTGATGGAAGACAACGGCCCTTATTTTTTCCGATTGACCTACTGCCGTCATGTGGATACGCAGCGGAATTTTTTCTCAGGTTTTGCCGCAATTTCCAGAAAATCGCAAATTCTGAAATCAGGGTTGTTTCGCGTGAAGTAGTCTATTTCGATGTCGGCCAGTTCGCGGTAGGCAACCTCTCGCCAATCCAACAGCGCATTATAGGAGCGAAACAACGCCTCTTCGACGCTTTCGCCGGGTTCGATATTGAAAATTCGCCTCCACAGGACCGGCCGTGGATTTGACAGGTATTGCCGCAGCATTGCCTCCCTGATTACAGCGGGAACGGGGAAGTATATGACCGTAGTCAGAGACCTGAGTCTTTTCAGGAGGTTCTCTCCGGTATAGATAACGCTTCCCGTGGTATCCAGCACAACATTGGCCTCCAATCCGGCGCAGGCTTTTCCATCTATCCAGTCGAGAATTTCGGCCATGAGCTGCTTCTCATAGGAAAGATACAGTTCTTCCCTCTCCTGGTAGCCGTCCTGGAAGGGGAAACCCATCCATTCGCCAAGGCTCATGGGGCTTAGGTCCTCTCGGCTCAGCTTAACGGAAACTTTTTCAGTAATGAGAGCGTCGAGGCAAAACCGTTTGAATCCTTGCCAGGCGAGCTTTTCCGACCAGTACGACTTTCCCGAGCCTGACATTCCAATTAGGGAGATAAGCACTCAAACTCCTATTCCGAATCAATGCTTCCATCAGTTATTATTCCTTTTTATCATTTTTTCTCTTTGACATAAAGGTTGAAATAGGCAAGAAAAAACCGGCAAACTCGCAGAAGAAGAGGACGATTCATGCAGCAGAAGAGTATCCCTTTGAAGGAAAGAATCATTTTTGCGCTCGATGTGGACTCTGCCGACCATGCAAAGAAACTTGTAGAGCGCCTGGAAGGCCATATCGGCTTCTTCAAGGTCGGACTCCAGCTCTTTCTTGCAGGCTGGTTTCCCGTAGTAGAGTGGATAGCCGGGCGCGGCCACAGGGTAATGCTGGATTTGAAGTTCTATGACATCCCGCAGACCGTTAAACTGGCTGTCGGGCAGCTTAGGGGCAAAGGCGTCACATTTGCGACGGTGCAAAGGCGTCACATTTGCGACGGTGCATGGAAACGAGCCGATCGTAGCGGCGGCCGTCCAGGCCGGATCTGAGGTGAAGATCCTTGCTGTAACGGTCCTCACCAGTTTCGGCCAGGAAGATATGGAGGGATTTTTCGGCATTCGCTGTAAAGTGGAGGACCTGGTTGTCGAGCGCGCGCGGCGGGCGATTGACTCAGGAGTTGCGGGAATAGTGGCCTCGGGCGTCGAAACCCGGCGCCTCAGGAGCGAATTAGGAGGTGACTGCCTGATAATAACCCCAGGAATTCGCCCAGCCGGGACCTATGCCGGGCGGGACGACCAGAAACGGACTGTAACGGCCGGCCAGGCAATCAAGGCCGGGGCCGATTACGTCGTCGTCGGCCGTCCCATCCGCGACGCAGCCGACCCGATTGCCATCATCGAAGCGATGCAGGAGGAAATCGCGGCAACTCTTCAACGATAGCGGAGAGGATGGGCCATACTGTTCACTTATTATTTCAATTTGTCGCATTTTAGTTTCAGTGTCAGTGCGGACATCCTGCAACCGCCTCTGGATGAATTTTGTCAGTCATCGGCATCACCTATATTATATTTTGCTACACCTGTATAGGCCGTTGGCACGCTAATTGCCCTACCTGCCCGTTCGTCCTTCAAATCCAGTTCGTTTACCCTAGCTGGTAATCTTTGCCCCCTGCAGATCTATTTACCGAAATCAGGACGGATCGTTTCTTTTTGCGTTTCACCCACAACTGAAATGCCGCTCATCCTCAGCTATATTACTTTATTATGCTATATCATATGGTTGGCTGGAGTGTCTTATAAATTATACAGTTTCCAATGCATCATTTCGGATTATGTACTTTTTTAGAATGACACAGGCTAATAGCATGGAGTATATAGACGTGCCGACAAGATTCGCCAGCGCGCTTTACAGGGTGCGGGACTTTGGCTTTCCATGGTCTGCGCCGTTTGTCAGGCGCATGGAGGAACAGTTGAAGTTCGGAGTGAGGAAGAGGTTGGCGCAACCGTGAGGGTTGAACTGCCGCTTGTCACCCGAAACAATCCTTAGTCTGCCGGAGAGGTTTTATGTCAGTCGTTCGATATGTGCTTAATCGACCCTACACGGTCGTTGCGGCTGTGATCCTTGTATGTTTGCTGGGCATTGGCGCCGGCCTGCGCATGCCGGTGGATATTTTCCCTGAAATAAACATCCCTGTTGTGAGCGTCGTGTGGACGTATAACGGGATGAACGCCAAAGACATGCAGAACCGCATTCTGACGTTTCATGAACGGCAGATTGCGTCGCTTGTCGATGACTTCTCCCGCATCGAGGCGACTAGCTACAACGGCGTGGGTGTCGAGAAAATCTATTTTTATGAAGGGGCGGACGTAACCCGCGCCATTTCGCAGTTGGCAAGCACCGCGCTGTTCGTAATGAAATACATGCCGCGCAACATCACCCCGCCGTTGGTCGTACGCTACGGAGCAACCGATGTTCCGATCATCCAGTTGAGTTTGTCCAGTAATTTCTTGTCTGATACCAAGCTGAATGATTTGGGGCAGAACGTCATACGGCCCGACCTTGCGGTGGTTCGCGGCGCGCAGGTTCCATATCCCTATGGCGGCAAGCCACGCATCATCATGGCGGATCTTGACCAGCAGGCCCTGGGAGCGCTCAGTCTTTCACCGTCCGACGTCGGTGAGGCCTTGCAGCGTCAGAACGTCATTTTACCTGCGGGTGATGTAAAAATCGGCTCCAAGGACTACACGCTTACGGCGAATAACAGCCCCGATGTTGTCGAGGCTATCAATTCATTTCCGGTCAAGACAATCGACGGCAAAACGGTATTCGTGCGCGATGTCGCGCATGTGCATGACGGATTTCAGGTGCAAACCAATTCGGTTTCCGTGGACGGAACGCCGGGGGCCCTCATGCTTGTCCGAAAGACCGGCGGCGTATCGACATTGGCGGTCATCGAAGGTGTACGGGAAGCGCTGCCCGACATCATGAAGCTTCTGCCAAGCGGAGTTTCCATTAAAGCTCTCTTCGATCAATCAGTCTTTGTTAAAGCTGCACTTAACAGCGTCGTCATGGCGGG
>OMSV01000216.1:4388-6340 GCA_900290385.1 Syntrophobacter sp. SbD2
ACACTTAACAGCGTCGTCATGGCGGGTGCGATGGCTGCAGCCCTGACTGCTTTGATGATTTTGATGTTTCTCGGCAACTGGCGGCTGACGCTTATAGTCCTTGTCTCCGTTCCGCTGTCGATTATTACCGCCGTTCTTGTGATGTATGCGGGTGGACAGACGCTGAATGCGATGACACTGGGCGGCTTTGCGCTTGCGATCGGCATTCTGGTGGATAACGGCACGGTAGTCATTGAGAATATCGAGCGTCATTTACGAGGTGGCGAGCAGCTGGAACCAGCGATTATCGGCGGGGCCGGTGAAGTTGGCCTGCCGACATTCCTTGCGACCCTCTGCATCTGCATCGTCTTTGTGCCGATCTTTCTGTTTCATGGAACCGCCAAATATCTGTTTTCACCGCTCGCTCTGTCGGTAATCATATCACTGTGTGCAAGTCTGGTTCTGGCTTTCACGCTGGTGCCGGTCCTGTTCAAATATCTTATGCGTTCATTCGTTGGAGCGCACGGCGGAGCGCAAGACAAATCCGGCATGTTTTCAAATGCTTTCGCCTACATTCAGGAGGGGTTCGAGAGCCGCTTCGAGTCTTTTCGTGAGACTTATCGTCGCTACCTGTCATGGGTATTATCGCAACCCAGGGTAACGATAATGTGTTTCATCGCCCTGATGGTAGTTTCATACTTTCTGTTTCCTTTTTTGGGCAGGGACTTTTTCCCCCAAATCGATGCAGGCCAGATGCGCCTTCATGTACGCGCCCCACCGGGGACAAGGATTGAACAAACACAGGAACACTTTGCCAAAGTCGAAGAAGCTGTCCGTCAAATTGTCGGCAACGATCAGATTGACGTTATTCTGGACAATATAGGCTTACCTTACAGCTCCATTAACCTGGCTCTAACCGATTCAGCCACCGTCGGTCCAATGGATGGCGAAATTCTTATTTCCCTCAAAAAAGAACATACGCCACAGGAATGCAGTTCTTCTTTCAACCCGCCGATATCGTCAACCAGGTGCTCAATTTCGGCCAGCCTTCGCCAATTGATATTCGGGTTTCCGGCCCGAATAACGACGAATCCTATGCGCTTGCGGTAAAGCTTGCGCATGATCTCGAGCGTGTGCCGGGGGTCGTGGATTCGCACATCTTTCAAGTGCCGGACGCACCTGCGATAGGCGTCAATATCGACCGGACACTGGCAACCGAATTCGGGCTGGAGGACACTGGCAACCGAATTCGGGCTGGATCAACAGAATACGGCCAGCAATGTGCTGGTGACCACCAATTCCAGCGCTCAGACGATGCCGAATTTTTGGGTCGATCCGCGCAATGGCGTCAGCTATCTGCTAGCCGTTCAGATGCCCACTTACCGCATCAAATCGATGGAGGATTTATGGACGATGCCGGTAACGCTCGGGAAGAATAACCGGCAGGGTGAGCTTCTAATGAACGTTGCCAAATTCGATCGCAGTACGGTGCCGATGATTATGTCGCAGTACAACATCAGGCCGGTTTTCGATGTCAATGCCGATGTGCAGGGGCGCGATCTCAATTCGGTTGCTGCCGATATCGACAAGGTAATTGCGGCCAACCAACCTGATCCTTCAAAGGCCATTTCAATGGTATTGAGCGGGCAGGTCGAAGCAATGCGGGATAGTTTCTTCGGATTGTTTTCCGGCATAGCCCTTGCCGTTGTGCTGGTTTATCTTTTTCTGGTAATTAATTTTCAAAGCTGGCTCGACCCGTTGATTGTGCTAATGGCTGCACCCTTCGCTTTGGGCGGCGTCATGTGGATGCTGTATCTGTCGCAAACCCATCTGAGCGTTCCCGCTCTGATGGGAACGCTGATGTGCATCGGACTTACAACGGCCAACAGCATTCTTGTCGTAACCTTCGCCAATCAGCGAATGCAAGCCGGAGACAGCTCCGTGGCCGCCGCCGAATTGGCGGGATTTATTCG
>OMSV01000114.1 GCA_900290385.1 Syntrophobacter sp. SbD2
GGTACTCTTCGCCCTGTCCCGGACCGGGAGCTTGCAGTTCACAGTCTCGAGACAACTTTGCGAAACAGGTTCGGATCGGATCGAAATCTGTCTGAAATATTCGAGATTGCCGTTGAAGAATGGTCGGAAAATCTGAGAGAATTGGAAAGCCTGCAAAAGGATTTGGCGCCCGGCAAATCCTGGATGCAATTGTATCATGGCTACTATCCCGAGGAGGCAGGCGCAATAGATACCATCACGCTATACCAGCGTGAAACGGAAAGACTGAAACACTTTTTTGAGTCAAACGGTTTCAGGGGAGTGGTTGCACCGGGACTGCCGATGGTTTGTCAAACGCCCACTTACCTTCAGNNCGGGGAGCTTCGCAGGAAACGTTTTCACCGGGAGTATAAGTTCCTCACCGCGCATGAAACCTTTCCGGGTCACTATTTGCTGGATTTTACGCGCAGGATGCTTGAAAATCCGGTGCGAAGCCAAATTGAATCCCCCCTTTTTTACGAAGGCTGGGCTTATTATGTCGAGTCCCTGCTGACAGAGTACGGGTATGCCGATCATCAAACGGACCGCCTGGTTGACCGCAAACGCAGGCTCTGGAGGGCCGCACGCTGCCAGATTGACATCGGGTTGAATTCGGGAAGACTAGTCCATGAGGATGCAATGAGACTTTTGACAACGGCCGGCTTCAGTCCGGAAGAGGCCCGGGGCCAGATCGATCGCTTTGGGCTCAATCCCGGCTATCAACTCTGCTATAGTTTAGGCCGTTTTGAGATTTTGCGGCTAAGAGAAGCTTATGCCGGTCAAATGGGTCATGACACCTTCCACGCGCTGTTGCTCGAGGGGGGAGAATTGCCCTTTCACCTTATCGAGAAACGGCTCAGGCGCACGGATAGACCGCATTAAGTGTGAGGCCTCCCGCCCCCGCCCCGTCTAGCGGACCGTCGATAATGAGCGGTCGGCCTTCGCGCTACGCGCTCACATGTCGCTACGGGAGGCCGGGCAAGCCCACTTCACGAAGTGAAGCAGGGCTAAGCCCCGCGAAGCGAGGCCTTTACACCATTATAGCTCGACTTTCTGATGCGCTTAACATTTGGCTTGCCTTCAAACGGACAAGGTTTAATGTCTGTGCGTTCTGCATGGCTGCGCGCACGGTCGCCACTCTGATCCATGTCAGGCGCATTTTTTTCGAGCAGTGTATTGTATAACGAGGAGGTGCATGGAATGAAAGATTTTACGGGCTACCATTCCGAATGGAACCTCGGCAGCCCCGGCGGATGGGACTATCAGCGTATCACCCAGATCATCGGCAAGGCCGTCTGGTCAGCCCTCAACACCATTACACCCATAGGGGTCGAACTTGACTTCGACCATCCATTGCTGTTTCCGGTCAACGGGTTCGTTAAAATGCTGTTCGAAGCCCATGAGGCCCGCGAAGGCAAAAATCCTGGCTTGATTGCAGTAGTGGCTGAAGAAGAAACCCTTGAGGACGTAACCGAAAATATCAATCTGGCCCTGCGCCTCAGCTCCTTTGATGGAATCACCGGCGTGCTGATGAGCCCCCGGCAACTTGAACTGAAAAATGGACGAGTCTGCTGGAGAGGTCAAGCCGTATCGATCGTTTTTGTGGATTTCAATTCCGACGTGCTGCTTGGACTGCACCGCAAACATGACCTGAGACCGCTTCTGCAGGCTGTACGAGAAAAGCGCGTGATCAATCCTCGAGGTACGGAACCGATAAATGTCAAAAGCATGTTTGAAGTTGTGGGCGGGGCCCACAGCGGCCGGTTTCACCCGGAGATCGTGGAGCGAACTCCCTGGACGCGCCAGTTCCACGCACGCCGCACCGTCGGGCCCGGGGGCGAAGATATTGACGATTTGATCGAGTGGACATATCGTCATTGGAGCGAGTTGGTCCTCAAGCCCGAGAGGGGTTATTCCGGCAGAGGGGTGCGTGTCGGTGTAGTGAACCCGGACGCCCGTGAGGCAATCGACCTCGCGCTGAGGGAGGGAAGCTACATCGTTCAGAAAAAGGTCCCGCTGAGATTATGGGCTGAAGACATTCCGATATTGGACCGGGAGCAAAGCCGCGTGGTGCTGGATCGCTGTCAAACGGACTTCCGCTGCATGGTGGGCCCCGGCGGGCTTTTTGGCTTCCTTGGCCGGTATGGCGGAGTCCCGACAAACGTTGGCAGCGGGGGCGGCGTTCAACCCCTTGCCGTTCTTCGCTCCGACATGACTATACGCGATGCGGTAAACCGCATAAACGAGGCCATCCTGGGGATGAACTATGGTGAGCTGGCCGGGGTTGTCCGAATGCAGGAAAGATTGGCCGTGGAGCACCGGTTTACCTATCTGCTGGGGCCTATCAAAGTAGCGTTGCGTCCGCGGGTTATCAGCGTCTCTCACATACAGTCGCTCAATGATTATGGCCGTGCCCTGTGGTCGGACTGCCTGATGTTGGAAAAAATGTGGCTTTCCGGCGAACTCGACCAGATTGTCAAGATCGAAGAGGAAGAACTTGAAATCGCTCGCATGCAGCCTTGGGGCGGCAGTCCTGCAATTATAGCCTCAGACGGACTGTTTGATTTCGGCGCGAGTCCGGAGCCATCATGACAATCGAAGTGGACCCCGAGTGGTGGAAAACGATATTCGATGAGTTCTACCTGCTCACCGATGCCCGCTCGGTCTGCGATGATGAGATAACGCAGCGTGAGGTGGACCTTATCTGTCAATTGCTTCCGATGCTTTTCACCCACAGGATTGTGGACCTCTGCGGAGGTCATGGCCGGCACAGCCTGGAACTAAGCAGGCGAGGTTTCACCAGATGCACCCTGGTGGATTACTCTGAATTTCTGCTCAACCGCGCCGGATCTCAGGCAAGACAACACCATTACCCCATGGATTGCATACTGGCCGATGCGCGGAACACGGGGCTCGCTTCCCAAATTTTCGACCATGCGCTCATTATGGGCAATTCACTGGGATATCTGCCGGAACCTTCGGCTGACAGGAAAATTCTTACCGAAGCCAAACGGGTGCTTCGCCCTCAGGGTTGGCTCTTGATTGACATCGCCAACGGAGAGGCCGTAAGGAACAATTTCAAATCCGAAGCCTGGCACGAGATTGGCGAAGATATCCTGGTCTGCCGCCGGCGCAAACTGGAGGCCGATACGGTATCGGTGCGCGAAATGGTCCTGAGCAAAAAAAAAGGCTTGATCCGCGACCGTACTTACTCGATCCGTTTCTATGATTCCCGTAAAATTTCCGAACTGCTCGGCCAGGCCGGATTTGAAGGCGTCAGTATACTAACTGACTTCTCTCCATACACAGACCAGGGCGATTATGGTTTCATGAACCACCGCATGATAGCCACAGGGCGGAAGGCTTAACAGACACCATGGTCCCAGGGGCCCTTTTGAGGCATAGATAGAAAAAATACAGTTGCCCCCGGGGTATTTGGCTGAACCTGCCCGTACGCCTTCATGGAGCTACCGTGGTGACGTAGACGAATTTGCCGTTCTCGACCTTGTCGATAACCACGCTCTTTATTGGATTTCCATCAGGTCCCATTGTCAGAGGACCCGAAACTCCCAGCAAATCCTTCGTGCCGGCAAGGGCGTCCCGGACCTTTGGGCCTTCCGTGGAACCGGCCCTTTTTATCGCGTCAACCAGAAGCAGATAGGCATCGGCCCCAAGGGCGGAGAAAGCGCTTATTTCCTCTTTGTATTTGGCTTCATAGAGCTTCGCGAATTTTTTTGCGCGCTCAGTCGTTGCGGCATCCTTGTGAAAATGGCCTGTAAAATACATTCCCTCCACGGCCTTGCCCCCTATTTGGATTAACTGGTCAGCCTGAGCGCCGTCGCCGGTCACAATAGGTGTATCTATCCCCAAATCTCGAGCCTGTTTAGCCAACAAAGCGTCTTCGGTATAATAGATAGGGGCATAAATCAGGTCGGGTTTGCTTGCCTGGATCGAGGAAAGCTGCGCGGAAAAATCCTGATCGCCCGTCTGAATGAATGTTTTTGAGACGATCTTGCCTCCGAGCTTTTCGAACTCTTTCTCGAAGAAGTTTCCCAATGCCACACTGTAGTCCTGGGCGTGATCGATTATAAGAACGGCGGTCCCGGCTTTGAGGTCATTTCTTACAAACCTTGCGGCGACCTCAGCCTGAAACGGGTCGATGAAACAGGCCCGAAAGGCGTACTTTTTGCCCTGAGTGACAAGCGGGTTTGTCGCCGTGGGACTGACGCTCGGGATATGCGCCTTCTCCGAGATGGGATTGCCTGCCATGGTATTGGCGCTGATAGCTTCGCCTATTATCCCTGCAACCTTCATCTCGACAAGCAGGGAAACTACGTTGGATGATTCGATCTGCTCGCTTTTTGTATCCAGAAGCACGAGATCTATCTTTTTCCCCAAAACTTCGGGCTCCATAGAGTTCGCGACCTGTATGCCCGCCCACTCCATTTTGCCAAAGGCGGCGACCCCGCCCGTCATTGGCAGATAGACCCCGAGTCTGATATCAGTTTGAGCCAGAACAGGCTGGCTGAATAATCCGATTGCGGTCAGCACAAGCACCACGAGTGAAAAGATTTTGAATCGGTACATTTGAGTTCCCCTCGTATTAGTGAGCTAAGGTATAATATTCACCACCATGATAAATACCTTGCATCTAGAGTTTGTACTATACAATATATATGGATACCGTAATACTTTGCACCCAGGGAGCATTATAGGGGGCCGTATCTTTAAGATCAGACGGTGTGTATGACCTTCTTGCCCGAAAACATTGTAGTTGATGGACCGATGGGACCGCGCGAAAAAATGGGTATAACTTTTATCGGTCCCGATTTTTTCGCGACAGACGAAAAAGGGGACCTGCTGAGTCCGATTGCATCAGTATTTCCAAAACACCGCGCCATAGTTAACGTCCGGGGCATTCATGCTTACCACGCTTCTATTATGCTCGAATTTCTCAAGCGGAGATCGCCCGAAAAANNATATGGAACGCGTTTTTGCTGCGGACCTGATACTGCAGTCATTCTTCCCAAGAGAGCGAATTCAGTTCACCGGGTTGCATATTCCGGAGATAAGAAGGCAATTGCGCCAGAGAGGAGAAAGCTGGCGAATATCTCCGACCCCAAGGTCCGTAGAGGAAATTTGCTGTCACGTGCAGGCAAGCAAAGTGCAGGTGAGCACCGGACTGACCGTTTATTATAATGCGCTCACCGGAGGAAGGCTCCTCACTTACGATGAATTCATCCGGATCAGAGCGTTGCTCGATCAGGACTGCACAGAGGCCCTCGCTCGGCTAAGAGAGATCCTGAACCTTTTCCAACGCGAAAATAGCTGGGGTGTCCGCGAATTGAGCTTTTTTCTGCCTGCGGACATCAGGATTGATTTTGCCGATCTCGAAGAAGTTGTATGTCTGCTAGAAGCCCTTCCCGCCTCTAAAAGCGCAGAGACAGCTAAGAGAGCGTTTGACCGTTTCGCGTCTCATTTCGCCCAATCGGCCGGCGCCGAGCTGATGGTGGACGATTATCATAACCCCGTGTGGCGAACAACCATGTTCTGCCGTCTCTTCGATATCAACGAAAAAGAGATCGAAGAGAGGGCGCTCGACCTCAGCCCGGAATTTCATCTGAATGTGAAATGGCTTCCCGGAGCGTCCATCGCTGGTGATGAGCTCAGGTTCGACCCCGGGGTGCATCCTCGCGTCCAGGGTCTGATATCGCATTTTTGGGAATTATCAGGTGGGCTCCTCTCAATTAATGTCGGGCGCATAGAGTACTCCCAGAGCACAAGAGAAGCTTCGGGAGAGGAAAGAGAAGTCTATCTGGTGGTAATGACGACCCTAGGCCAAAAGGATTCAATTCGTATTTTGCGGCTCATCAAATGGGACGTCATTCACCGGATAAAGATGGGCATTCCTTTGGAACAAGCTGTTGCCGAGACAATTAAGTACCGCGACTATATCGTCGACAGACTGCATGCCGCGGCTCAAATGGGGTTTCCCATCCTTTCGTACAGCGATATAAGGCTGGATGAGCGTGTCCCCGGATTGGGGCTGATCCCGGCCTTTTTCTTTGAGAGACAGTATGTTTCGGGTATTGTCACCGACAAAATTCCGATCTCCTGCTACAAGAACCCTAATTTCATAAAGAGTCTGTCCGGTCTGCTCGGCGGCGCAGCGACTTTCACACTCGTACTCGGCAGAGCGAGCCCGCTCACCGGCAAGATTTTCTACGATGACGGCGATGAAGTAATCCAATTAAATTCCAGGTCTATACCCACACGTCTTGTCATAATCGAGACCACAGGGTCGTTTACGGATTGGACAACCCCGCTGCTGGCAATGCTTCCGCAATGTCTCACCCGCTTCAGAGCGCATCTGGATAAAGCCATCGAGAGCGGCGTGCCGCTGCAAGTGATACACAGTTCAGTGGCGATATTTGCGGAGGCGCTCTGTAAGAAGCTCTCTGAGATTAAAGAAATTGCACTGGCCCCTTGTTCGAACATCCGCTTCCTGTTCAATGACCGCGCCCCGGAACAGGGAGGGATAAAGGACAGATGGGAGGGGATCATTTACCGCCTGGAAACTACCGACCTGGAGGAATTGCACGGTTATACGGTTAACAGCCCTGAACTCCGGTTCACACGGCCGGGGAGTTGAACAAAGCCGTCTTTTCCGCTCCACCCGCCCTCCGCGTCCCGTATTTCTCAGCGTTCCCCTTTTTCTATCTTTGGGTTTCCAATTGCGCCTCGTTCTGTTATAGGAAAGCGAGTCGAAAGGCCGGAGGAACAGCCGCCGCTCTTATCATGTCAGGTGCATTTTTGTCGAGCAAGGTATTATACAAGGGATAGGATGGGTGCAGCCTTTATAACTGGAGCAACGGGGTTCGTTGGACATCACGTTGCAGCGGCCTTGATTCGCAAGGGATGGAGCCTGAGGGCGCTTTGCCGCAGACAACCGGCTCAATACCGGGACCTGCCGGGCATCGTGTGGCAGATCGGCGACATTCGCAATCCCGATCAGGTAATGAGCGCTATGTCGGGGGCCGAGACGGTTTTTCACGTTGCAGCCGATTACAGGTTATGGGCACGAAACCCGCGCGACATTTACGAGAGCAATGTAACCGGTACGCTCAACGTCATGCAGGCCGCGCTGGCGACCGGAGTCAGGCGGGTGGTGTATACAAGCAGCGTAGGAGCGCTCGGGCTTTTTTCGGATGGAACTCCAGCCGATGAGAACGCTCCGGTCTGTCTCGATGACATGGTCGGGCACTATAAGAGATCGAAGTTCCTGGCTGAGCGGGAGGCTGAGAAATTTCTCGATAAGGGATTGCCTTTGGTGTTCGTCCACCCAAGCACGCCGGTAGGTCCGGGGGACCACAAACCGACGCCGACCGGCAGAATCATTGTCGATTTTCTTAACAGGAAAATGCCCGCTTATCTTGATACGGGCCTTAATCTTGTCGATGTGAGGGACGTTGCCGAAGGGCACAGGCTGGCTTTGGAGAAGGGCAAAATTGGAGAAAAGTACATCCTGGGCAACCGTAATCTCACACTGGCGGAAATCTTTGCAATGCTGGAAAAGATCTCCAGAGTTCCAGCGCCCAGGGTAAAACTCCCCTATACCCCGATATTGTGGCTTGCCGGAATGCTGCATCTCGTCTCGTTGGTTACCGGGCGTGAGCCGCTGGTGCCTTACGAAGGGGTGAAAATGGCGGCAAAACGTATGTTTTTCGACCCATCCAAGGCGATACGGGAGTTGGGGTTCCCACAGACGCCCGTCGAGACGGCCCTGTCCGACGCAATCGCCTGGTATAGACAGAACGGATACGTTACACGACAATAGAGGCGGCAACAGCGAACAGTAGGGGCAAGAATCGTTCCAGTTCCTACTTATGAGAATCGAGGTTTTGATGCGTTTTCCAACCAGTCTTTACGTTTCGATGACAAGCTACCTTGTCGGCAAAAAACTGCGTGGTGTAGATCGTTTTCCCCTCGTATTGATGCTCGAACCGACTCACCGATGCAATCTGACCTGCGCCGGCTGCGGCAGGATTCGCGAGTATCATGACACCCTTTCCCAGGAAATGTCTCTCGAAGAGTGCATGACCTCAATTGAAGAAGCAGGGACGCCCATAGTCACAATCACCGGGGGAGAACCCCTTCTTTACTCTCAAGCCCCACAACTCGTCGAGGAAACGCTCGGACGCGGCATGCACATCTATTTTTGTACGAACGGCCTGCTGCTCGAGGAATCGCTATCGCATTTCAAGCCAAGCCAGCGCTTGACCTGGAACATCCATTTCGATGGGACCGAGCAAGTTCACGATGCCATAATCGGAAAGCCGGGAGGATTCAGCAAGGCCATTGCCGGGGTGAGAGCAGCCAAAGCCAAAGGTTTTCGTGTAAGCACCAATACTACTGTTTACCGAGACTCTTCGGTTATGGATCTTGCCAGGCTTTTTCAGCAGCTCACAAAGGCCGGAGTCGATGGTATTCTTGTCGCTCCTGGTTTCAGCTACGAAGAGGTCGTTCGGGACGTTTTTCTAACCAGAAATGAAATCGTGAAGAAATTCCAGGAGATCAGCACCTGGGGGCGGGACTTTCCGATAATCAGCAATCCACTCTACCTGGAATTTGTGTCCGGAAAAAGATCTCTCAAGTGCACGCCATGGGGAAATCCAACACGCAACTCACAGGGATGGAAATCCCCCTGTTACCTTATAACGGATACTCATTACCAAACTTTTGCCGAACTGATGGATAGCACCGATTGGGACCATTACGTATCCGGCGCCGACCCACGGTGCTCCCAGTGTATGGTCCACTGCGGGTTCGAACCCACTATCGTGCGCCAGATGGGTTTGAAGGACCTATTTAGAATGCTCAAGTGGAACCTGTATGCATGAGCTGCTAAGACTTTTCTGGGGAACCATCCTGCTTCGCCCCTATGTTTTTGCTTTTCTTGCAGTATACCTTGTTGCCGGATGGCGGCATATCGGCTGGAAAAAGACCCTGGCCTTTATTCCGCTCGGCTACGCCATTGCATGGGGTTCTGAATATTCGTCGATTCACTGGGGGTTTCCATACGGGGATTATTTCTACATACAGAGCACCATGCACAGGGAGCTATGGGTTTCGGGGGTCCCATTCATGGATTCCCTCTCGTATGTCTTCCTTTCCTATTGCAGTTACTCGCTGGCCGTTTTTCTTATGAGCCCGGTAACTCTTTTGTCCGGGAATCTGATCACGCTCGAAACATCTCAAATACGGCGCTCCTGGCAGACTCTGATTCTTGGCGCATTCCTTTTCGTCCTGCTGGACATAGTTATCGATCCGGTCGCCCTTCAGGGAGGAAGGTGGTTTCTGGGCCGGATTTACGGATACCGTCATGAGGGGATCTACTTTGGAATCCCGATAAGCAATTTTGGAGGGTGGCTGCTCGTCGGGGCTGTCCTGACGGATACTCTGCAGGCACTGGAACGGATGTTTGCCGTGGATTCAAAACCTCGCTTGCCCGTGGGCCGTTCATCCTGGATGAGGCTGCTCGGACCGGCGCTTTACTTATCGGTCCTTTTGTTCAATATCGCGGTTACTTTTTACATTGGAGAGATGCTGCTGGGCCTCGTGGATCTGCTCCTGTTGTCAGTGCTGCTCGTACCGATGATACTATTCACGTTCTATAAGAATTCAAACATTTCCGCCGAAGCCGTACATGCTTACCTGTCCCGGCATTCGTCAGTACTTGCGGATTCCCGCTCACTGCCGCTCAATCTTCGCCTCACGGGCAATCTTGCCCAGCAAAGAGGCTGGAATCCCCAGAAAAACGGCCAATGACCCGCACAGATTCCCCGCCGCCAGCCTCGAACTACGCCATGAAAGGTAAAATGCCTTCAAGGCCGCAGGCTTTCTTAGTACTGTAAAAAGCACGCCGGTTAACCTTATCCTACCGCGCTCGTCGGCAATATCGCTCA
>OMSV01000037.1 GCA_900290385.1 Syntrophobacter sp. SbD2
TCGATGGGAATTATAGGTAGGTTATTGAATTAACGGAATAAAACGTTAAGTTAACGGCATTAGACGTAGCCCAGCTACGCCTGTGGTTTTGCTCAATCTTCGCGACCAAATCAGTCTCAAAATCCGGCGCAATCCCTAAGAGGATTATTTACGGACAAGCCCTTAGTTTCGGGTTGAGTTATCAACTAAAAGGCGGGCTGTTTGCCCGCCTTTTCCTTTTGATCTTATTGGATTTTCGTTTTCTCAGCGTCCTCTTCTTGGCCTGACCATGTCCCGTCTCTGTGGCGAACGCTCGGTTTTTTTCCAGCTTCTGCGCGGCCCTTGCCGTTACTTAAGGCGCGAATTTACGAAGTCCCAGTTGATCAGATTGTCGATAACGGCCTGTATGAAATCGGGTCGCCTGTTCTGGTAGTCGAGGTAGTAAGCGTGCTCCCAGACGTCCACGGTCAGTAGCGGCTTGATTCCGTGAGCGACCGGGGTATCGGCGTTTGCGGTTTTCATCACCTCGAGCTTGGCGTTTTTGAGTACCAGCCAGGCCCATCCGCTCCCGAACTGTGTAATTCCGGCGTTTTTCAATTCTTCTGCAAATTTTTCGTAACTTCCGAAGTCAAGGTCTATCTTTTGCGCTATCTGACCGGTTGGGCGCCCTCCTCCCTTAGGTTTCAGGCAAGTCCAGAAAAAGGAATGGTTCCAGGCCTGGGCGACATTATTGAATATGCCGGCCTTGGAGGCGTCCCCGGCAACTTTTTTGATTATGGCCTCGGGGTTTTCTTTGTCCAGATCGGTCCCGGCAATTAGCTTGTTTCCATTATCGACATAGGCCTTGTGGTGCTTGTCGTGGTGGAACTCCAGGGTCCTTGCGCTGATATAGGGCTCCAGCGCGTCTTTTGCAAACGGAAGGTCCAGCAATGTAAGAGACATTCTTTTGCTCCTTTTAGGTTGCTCCGGTTGACGACTCTTAATGATGGGTCACGTGGATTGTAAGACCAAATCGTTTGAAAACTAAGCACGTATTGAATAATGCTCAAGTGTGAAGTCATATTGGATTTGAGAATCCCTGCGAAAAGTGGACATTGGCTTCCGGGTCCTAATGTGCGTAGGCGTTCACCACAGAGACGGGGCGTAGTCCGGTCAAGGAGGGAACACAGAGAAGAGCTTTATTAGCCGGGATCAAGAGGGCTTACAGGATTAACAGAAATGGCTATTTTAAAGCGCTGGGACCTTTGTTGATCTCATTGAATTTTGGTTTCCTCTGTGTCCTCTGAGCCTCTGTGGTGAAGGGGTTCCAATGTGCGGCCTGAGACCTTCGTTTGTTAATCCAGCGTTCATCCGTAAACACCGGATGCGGCAATTGGAGTTTCCGATTCGGAAAGAGGGGATTTTCCGTCCTGGCTAGAAAATCAAGGGGTTGCGCGGAGGCGTACATCCGTACGCCGCACAAGCAAGCCCGAAGATTGACGCCGCCAGGGCGGAAAAGGACTCTTGCCGAGCGGAAACTAATCCAGCGGAGGGTTAAAATAGCCCAGCCTGACATCCGGGAATTCATCCCGGATTCGCGAGATCAGGCGCTGGATTCCAATCTTCTTTTCGCTGAGATTCGGTCTAAGCTTGTCGAGGTACCAGTCGGGGTCGATGTTGAGGTTGCGCATTTGGATCAAATCGAGGCGGGTTTCGGATATTAGCTCCTTGAGAGCGTTCCATTCGCTTTGCTGATCTGTAAATCCAGGGAGAACGAAATAATTGATAGACGCGAACCCGCCGTTCGTTTTCACTACGGAGATGGAGCGCCGTGCGTGTTCGAAGCTATAACCCCTGGGGCGGAAGTATCTCTCGTAATACTCGGGACGCGCGCTGTTGATGCTGACTCGGATGCTCTGGAGACCGGCGCGGCAGAGCTTTTCGACTGCGTCGGGAAGACTTCCGTTTGTGTTGAGGTTAATAGTGCCTCGGCCTGTGGCTTTGCGCATCATGCGGATAGAGGCGTCCAGGGTTTTAGCCTGCAAGAGGGGCTCCCCTTCGCAGCCCTGCCCGAAGCTGACCACTGCCCGGGGGGCTTTTTCAAGGTGCGGGACTGCAACCCCGCATATTTCATCAGGAGTAGGCACGAAGGTGATACGGTCCTGTGTTGCGCACAGGCCTGTGCCATCCTGGCGGCTGATGCAACCGATGCACCGGGCGTTGCACTCCGGGGAGGTTGGAAGAGGGGCCTCCCAGCGGTTCATGAACAGGTTTCTGGCTGCAGGGCAGCCGTAGGTAAGAGCGCATCGGCCCAGGTGCTGCAAGAGCCTGTTTTCACGCTCCGCTCGCATGCGTCCGCCGGCGTTTCGCTCGATTAGTTTTGGGTCAAAATTGCGGAAATCCTGCCGCTGGTCACTGTCGATCCTGACTGCGGGAACCACAAAACCCCCGTTTAGCCAGCCCACGGCAGTATAGGCGAAAAGAGGCAAAAGAGGAGCACGGGCATTGGCCCTGTAAGCAGGAGAGTAGAGTCGCGTATAGGCAGGGGAAATGAATGCTGCTACAGCCCGGACAGGTTTGGCGGGCTCGAAAGGGTCTGAGGGCATAGGCTCGAACGTGCCCCCTTTGCGGTTGAAGCCAACGGGTAGACGCTCCGGGAGGAGGAACAGTTCGCTGCCTTCGGGGAGTGGAATCAGTTCAGGCGATCGAACCCTTTGCCATGTGTTAGCGCTGGCCCCCGCCATTTCCAGAGCGGGCCAGTCGTATATATTTCCGTTGACGTCAGCGTAAACGAGCGCGGGCCGGTCTTTCATCGGGGCTTTTCAACATCTCCTTAAAGCTGCTAAATCGCGCTCCTATAACATATTTCAAATTATAAAGCATTCGATCCAGGAATTCGAAAGCAAAAGGAGTCATCTGCTGGTGGTGGATTATGATTCCGGCCAGCCCCTTCATTTTTGAAAGCCCGAAAAACTGATCGACCAGCAGGGCAAAGTCGTTGGCGGGATTTTTGACATTTCGGGCATGAAGGTCTAAACGGGTGGAAAAGTGTTTAATACCGTCAAGGGACTTTATGCCGGGCGGAAATGGGGCCGTTGCCGAAATGCCTTTGAAGTCCAGATTGCGCAACGCCTTCAGAGTAGCCGTGGAAAAACGGTTCCATGGGGGAGTAAAGACCGGAACGAAATTGGGACCGAAAATACGCTCCATTTTAGTGCGGCCCTGAAGAATATCTTCGTATTGGCGCTCGGGGGCCCTGTCCGATCCGAATTCGCTTTCGGCGCCCTCTTTTTGCCAGTTGATATGCCTCCAGCCATGCTGGTGCCAGTTCCAGAGGTCCTCATCCACGGACGCGGCCCGGAAAACTTTCTCCTGCCTGGTGTCGCTTAGCCATGCGGGAACGACCGCTATCGCAAGTGGGACCCGGTAGAATCGAAAGAGACTGCACAGAGCGTCAAAAGCCTTGCTGGCGGCCCCGATATTATCGGCTCGAAAAAAAATCGGGGGCAACACGGCCGAGGTCATCCGGGCGGATGCTTCGTCCAGAACGCCCTTCCAGCCAGGCAAAGGCGCCTTCCAGACTGGCGAGTACTTCCTTGGCATGTAGGAAGCATCGAGGCCAAGAACATCAGGGCGTAAGTGAAGTCCCCCTTCCATCGGGCCGCTCCTCTGCGGAAGAAGCCAAACGCAGATTATTTAAAATTAATGTGAAGGAAATATAAAGGATGGATTTGAACTGGATTACCACCAAACTACAGTTTACGCATGGTTTGCTCCCGAGTCAACCGGTATTTAAGTTGCAGATTCAGTCCGGTGTGGAGGGAACCGCGCAAAAATCGGAGCGTTGATCTTTCTGGCAATTTTGCTAGCATTAGAATTCTGGCAGAAGTTATTTGATGCTCAAACACCTCTTACGGAAAAGTGTGGCTGCTTATCAAATTCATACAGGGGGTTTTTCCCGCCGGATCAAAACTCACATCGCCGGACCAGAGCATCGGTTCGCGATTGTGGTCCCGCCTGGGCTTGCCCGCATATGTCTCGACGAGACCCGTTGGCTCGATATTCCACTACCGGAGCTGAGCGATGCAGGGCTGGAATTTGACCGCAGGCTGAAAGACGCTTACACCTGCAATCTTTGGCTCAGGACTGCGAGCCGGGTGCTTTGCAGGCTTGCCCCATTTCGCGCAGGCGCTGTCGAAGAGCTCTTCCACAAAGCTTCGCGGATACCTTGGGAGCTTTGGCTGAATCAGAATATAAAGCTTGATATCGAAGCAATCGTGGAATATTCGCGGATAAGCCACGAGGGAAGGGTGGCCGAGGTCATTGCCGAGAGCATCGAAAAAAGTCTAAGAGAAAAAGGGCCTCTCAGTCCCTCAGATACCCTGGCTAAAGACAGCGAGCACCGGGCGCCGGGCGAATCGACCGGCAACGGGCTGCGCTCTAATGATTCGGAACTGAAGCAAAAAATCCTCGTTCGTCTTCTAGAGGACCACTGCCGGATCAGCATCGATATGTCTGGCGCCCATCTGCACCAAAGGGGATACCGGCTCCGGCACACGGGCGCACCTCTGCGTGAGACGCTTGCGGCCGCCATCCTTTTAAAGTCCGGTTGGACGGGCGATGAGCCGCTCGTCGACGGGATGTGCGGTTCGGGCACTTTCCCGATTGAGGGGGCTTTGATGTCCCGGCGGATTGCTCCAGGGTTTGGCCGCTATTTTTTATTCCAGGAGTGGCCTTCATTTCAGAATAAGACCTGGGAATACCTGCGGCGCAAGGCGAAGGAGAACTCTGTCCTCGAAGTGCCTGAGACGATCATTGGAATCGATATCGATCCGGAGGCTATCGAAGTGTCGGCCGAAAATGCAGATCGCGCCGGAGCAGGTGGTGACATCCAATGGGAAAAGATTGATTTCTTTGAGTTCAATCCCCGGAAAAGAGGGCTGAGAAAAGGTCTGCTTGTGCTGAACCCGCCCTACGGAGTACGTTTGAGCGCGGGAGGAGTAGGCCTCTACGAGAGAATCGGCGCCCACCTGAGACTCAATTTCAAAGGCTGGAAATACGCCGTCCTCGCGGGTTCCCGGCTGGAAGCGGCAGCAATGGGTACGGGCCGGGTGCGCCTATGGAACGTCCGGCATGGAGGAATGCACGTCACAGTCGTGCTTGGCAGGATTGAGGCCTAAAAAGCGAGACATAACTGTCCGAGGCGAACAAAAGCCCATTTGAATAAAAACTTTACCCCCCTTCCGCGAGGTATTAAGCCGTTTCGCCGCCGGAAAGACGGGCGTGTTCTATTTTTAAGCACTTGTTCATCACAACGCTCAGACCTGCGCGCCTCGCCTTTTGGGCCGCCTCTTCGTTTTCCAGGCCGAGCTGCATCCATACCGCGCCGGCCCCAATTTCTATCGCCTCATCGACGACGCCCGCAAGAGCGTCGGGCCTGCGGAAAATATCCACTACGTCCACATGCTCCGGAATTGACTTCAAGTCCGGATAACATTTCGCCCCCAGAACTTCCTCGCACTTCGGATTGACCCCTATCACCTTAAAACCTTGCCCGATCAGATATTTTGCAACCTTGTGGCTGGGGCTCTCCTCTTTTTCCGAGATGCCGACGACGGCTATTGTTTTCGAACTGCACAGGATATTTCTCAGATCCCGGTCCGGCGCTGCGGGGCCGTCTTCTATTTTACATTCGATGCTCATTTTTCCTCCTGGGATAGACATGCATACATCGAAAAATATTTATCCACGACTCAAAGTAGTCAGAAGGTGCAAACTGTCAAGGAGGCAAAAATTCTATTGAATTTCAATGACTTTTGCAAATTATTTGACTCCGCGGGGTGCAAAGGATACTAGAAAGGGCCATGATACAGGGACGTGGGTAAATCACCCCTTTAACCCCTTCTCGCCCTCACCCCCTTGCCCTCTCGGGGTAAGGAGCGCAAAAACGGAGTAAGAGATGCAGTTTTTGTCCGGCGGCGCGGAGCTTTTTCAAACGGCTTTCTTATCTGCCCTGGTGTTTATAATCGTCTTGCTGGGCTTTAATCTCATCTGTGTCGTGGTCCTGCTTCGCAGAAAGGGCGGCGATTTTGCCTCGTTCATTCCCCGCTTCGATTCGGTGGATAGGGGAGTGGAGCGATGTGAGCGTTCATCAAGGGATGAAATCGCCAAAAATCGCGAAGAGGCCACCCTGGTCGCCCGGCAGGGACGCGAGGAGACGGCAAACGCCCTGAAGTCTTTCGGAGACTCCCTTCAAACCAGCATGACCAATATCGCCGGTCTTCTAAAGGTTCAACTTGACACATTTGCCGGCCAGCTCTCAATCCTGACGGAGGCAACCGAGAAAAGACTCGACTCGATGCGGGAAACCATCGAGCATCGGCTGCAAGCGGTGCAGCAGGAAAGCGTCAAACAGCTTTCAATGGTGCGCGACGATTCTTCAGCCAATTCCAAGACTCTGCGCGAAGAGATTTCCAATATGGCGACCCAGCAGAAGGAGCAAATGGAGGCTTTTACCGTCAGGCTGGGCAGGTTGACCGAATCCAACGAAACCAGGCTCGAAGCCCTTCGAAACGCCATAGACGTGAAACTCAAACAGATTCAGGAAGACAACTCCAGGCAGCTCGAACAGATGCGGGCCACTGTTGATGAAAAACTTCAGGGGACCCTCGAAAAAAGACTCGGCGAATCGTTTAAGCAGGTGTCGGAAAGACTGGAGCAGGTACATAAAGGATTGGGCGAAATGCAGGCCCTGGCGACAGGTGTCGGCGACCTGAAGCGGGTGCTGACCAATGTGAAAACCAGGGGCGTATGGGGGGAAATCCAGCTTGAAGCGCTCCTAGAGCAGTTCCTTACACCGGATCAGTTCGCACGCGATGTTGCGACCAGGGAGAATTCCGGGGAAAGGGTGGAATTCGCAGTCCGGTTGCCGGGGCGGGGCGATGAAGACGCGACGGAGGTCGTGTGGCTTCCGATTGACGCAAAATTCCCGATTGAAGATTACCAGAGGCTGGTTGACGCCCAGGAGAATTGCGACCCGGC
>OMSV01000054.1 GCA_900290385.1 Syntrophobacter sp. SbD2
TCAGGATGACGCATACGGGCATGACGGCCTCACGGGCGCTAAACTGGCTTTGAGCAAGTATGGTCTTGAACCGGTTGCCGCCGGCCCTTATCAGCCCGGCGCCGCTCAAATCGAGCAGGCATTCGAACGGATCCGGCCGGCCAATCCGCAGGCGGTCATCCTGATTGGCACGTACGAACCTTGCGCCGGATTCATCAAGCTCGCAAAGCAAAATCGGATGGGGCGGCTTTTCCATAACGTATCGTTAGTAGGCGCCGAGGAACTGGTCAAAAAGCTGGGTTCGGATGCACAAGGCGTGATCATCACGCAGGTGGTGCCGCCACCGTGGGAGACCGCCCTGCTGCCGGCTGCACAGGAATACAGCCTTCTGCTGGAGCGCTATTTCCCCGGAGAGACACCCAGTTTCGTGGGATTCGAGGGGTTCGTTAACGCCAAGGTCCTCGTCCAGGCCCTGTGGCGAACAGGTCGCGAGATAACCAGGGAAAAGTACATCGAAGCCATCGAGCAGATGGATCTCTACTCTCCTGGAATTGGCGCCAATATCAATTTTGGGAACCTCGACCACCAGGGTCTGCACGATGTTTACCTGACGGCGGTGCGTAACGGAAGGCTCGCCCTGGTGAAAGACTGGTCGGAAATTGACAAAACCAATGCCCGCCCGGCAGCCGCGCAAGCTCGCATGCCGGCTGCGCGCCCCTGATTTGAAATAACTGGGTACCACCCGGAGGACTGGCTGAAAGCGCCATGAAGATGGCCTTTTTCGCACCTCAGGCCTGAAGCCGGGTGTTGCACCGGAAGATGCCGTAACCATGAGACTGTTTCAGAGGCTGAGCTTCAAAAGCAAATTGCTGGTCCTGATTCTCGCCATGGTGATCTTCATTGGCGGGACCATGGGGCTCCTTATCCGGACAGTGGTCTTCCCATACCTCGTGCGTGAAATAGATCTCCGGGGCCAGAACGCCGCCCGGAGGCTGGCCGAAAATGCACGCGCGTCAATCCTGCAGCGTGACCGGGTTCGATTGACAGCCATCATTTTCGAAGAGAAGTCGATCGAAAAGAACATCTCCCATATTGTTGTTACTGACGAAAACGGAAAAGTCCTGGCCCACACCTTCCTCGACGCTGTGCCCCCCGATGCGCTTTATGCCGGCAACGGTTCTGCGGAGTTGAAGCCGGCACAGACAGGGTTGTGGTCCTTTCTTACAAGACCCCTGGGGCAGAGCCAAATCCTGCTGCCCGTTTTCGAAGGACTTCACCAAATCGGCGCCATTAGAGTGGGGCTGCATCCGCAGTATATGGACAGACTCATTTTTGAGCTGAGAATCTACAATCTGGTGTTCATTGGATTTGTAATGCTGGTGGGGCTGCTTTTCGGATTATATCTGTCCCGAATCATAACCAGGCCTGTGCTGACCCTCACTGCATTTGCCCGGGAAATCAGCCTTGGCAATCTCAACAAACGGTTGGCGCTCGGCAATCGCATAAACTGCAAGGAAGTGCTGGAATGCACCCAATACAGTTGCCCGGCCTACGGCAACCAAACACTGCGGTGCTGGTTTATCGACGGCACCTGCATGAGCGAGGGGCCATCCAACTTTCCTGACAAGATGGAAATCTGCAAAAGCTGCCCCGTTTACACGGAAACGTCAGGCGATGAGATCGTCCAGCTTGCTGATACCTTCAATCATATGACCAGCCGGCTGAGCGCTTCCGAGCAAGAACTGAGGAACTCCGAGATTCGCTACCGCTGGCTTTTCAACAGCGGTCCCCACCCGGTTTTCATAGTTTCTGCAGAAACCTGTCTCATACACGACGCAAACGACCGTGCCGCCGACATTTACGGAATCGAAAAAAAACGGCTGATCGGCATGAGATTTACGGACTTGATGTTTGAGCAGCATCGCGAAGAAATCCGCACAGCTTTCCGCAAATCTCGAAACGCAAACTCCTGCTCCCTGATTCCGAAGATACGCCATCAGAAACATGAGGGGGGCCTGCTTTGGGTCAACATTTATTTTTGTCCCGACAGTCATGCGGGGAAATCCGATCTGGTTGTAACAACTGCAGATATCTCGGATTTTATCGAAGCGGAAACCCAGCTTATCCAGGCCGGGAAGATGGCTACCCTTGGTGAAATGGCCACCGGCGTCGCACACGAGCTTAACCAGCCGTTGAACGCGATCAAACTCGGAAGCGAGTACCTGTTGAAGATGACCGAAAAGGGACAGCCCCTCGACAGGGAAGACCTTGACGAGTTGGCAGAAGACATGAGCCGGGAAGTGGATCGCGCGGCGGGAATAATAAACCACCTCCGCCAGTTCGGACGCAAAAGTGAAGTGGTGGCGCATCGGGTAGATATCAACAAATCCATTCGCGGAGTTTTCACGATCCTTGGGCAGCAACTGAAGGTGCACGGTATCGAAGTGAAGCTCGACCTGGGTGAAAACCTGCCCTCAATTATGGCCGATGAGAACAGGGTAGAGCAGGTTTTCGTCAATCTGGTCAATAATGCCCGCGACGCCATGCTGGACCGGAAAACAGGCGTGCATGCCGCACCGAATGTATTGACCGTCAAGTCTTTTTCGGAACAGGGCCGTGTGACGGCCACTGTGAGCGATACGGGTCCCGGCATACCGGAGTCGATCGGCGGAAGGCTTTTCGAACCTTTCTTCACAACCAAGGAGACCGGGAAAGGCACCGGGTTGGGACTCTCCATAAGCTACGGGATCGTTCGGGATTACAGGGGCACTATCTGTTTCACGACAAGTGAAGAAGCCGGGGCCACTTTCATAGTGAGCTTTCCCGAGGCGCCGGAGGAATGAGCGATGGACCAGACCCAACCAGGTAAAAAACTGCTCGTAATTGATGACGAGCCGTCCACCCTCAAGATGCTTCGGAGGCTGCTGGGCGTTTATGGTTACTCTGTTCTGACGGCCGGGAGCGGAGAAGAGGGGCTGGAGGTTTTCCGAAACGAACGTCCTCCGCTGGTCATCACAGACATCAGAATGCCCGGAATGGACGGAATCGAAGTCCTTAGACATCTAAGAGAAATCAGTCCGGAAGTGGAAATGATCGTGATCACAGGGCATGGCGACATGGAACTCGCTGTCCGTTCTCTTCGCAATGCGGCTTCCGACTTCATTAACAAGCCCATTAGGAGGGAGGCCCTCGAAATTGCCCTCCAACGGGCGGAAGAAAAGATAGAGCTAAAAAGAAAAATTAGAGATCATGCTCAAGAGCTGGAGTCAAGGGTGGAGAAGGCCACGGCCGATCTATCCCATCAGTGCCGCCGCCTCGAGGTACTGCTCAAAATAGGTAAACAGGCCGGAGAAATCCCAACTTACGGGAAGATGTCCGAATTCTTGCAAGAAAAAATCGAATCCACCACGGGCCTCAAGTGCCCACGGATTATGGTTCTTAACACCATCGGAGACGGACTCATCGGAGGCCATTCCAATTCAAGGCTGCCAAAGGCTTCGGCCCTGGCCGCCGAAATGATAAAGGGACTGAAGGGTGGCCGGCATCTTCTGACTTCGCAGGAGCTTGAAAAAATACAATTGCGTGTCGAGGCCGCCGACCAAGAGAGCGTTACAATGCTTCCGATCGACACGGAGGAAGGAGACACTGTCGGGGCCGCACTAGTCGTTGCTTCCGGCCAAAGGGACGAGGAGGACCTGAAATTTGCCGGACTGCTGCTGTCTCTGGTTGCTGGAGCGCTGCGCCGCGCAGTCGTGCAGGAAGAGGAAATCAGCAATCTCAGGCAGATCGTGGAAAAGGAAAAATTCGGCAATATGATCGGAAGACACGAAAAGATGCGCCGAATATTTAACCTGATCTCCAACGTCGCTGCATCAGACGCTACTGTCCTGGTGCTCGGCGAGAGCGGCACCGGAAAGGAACTGGCCGCCAGGCGCCTACATGAGCTTAGTTCGCGAAGCTCGGGTCCCTTCATCGTGCTCGATTGCGCCGCCTATCCGCAGACGCTGCTCGAGGGCGAGATGTTCGGCCATGAAAAGGGTGCCTTCACAGGCGCCGTTCACGCCCGCAAAGGTTTGTTCGAACTCGCCCAGGGAGGCACCCTGTTTCTGGATGAAGCAGGCGATATCCCCCTGCCCTCCCAGGTGAAGCTCCTTCGGGCGCTCCAGTTCAAAGAATTCCACAGGCTGGGCAGCGAGACCGTCACCAGGGTTGACGTTCGTGTAATTGCGGCCACGGCCCGGGACCTGCGAGAAGAAATAGAACGGGGAACTTTTCGTGAAGACCTTTATTACCGTCTCCACGTGATCCCCATCATAATGCCCCCTCTTCGAGAGAGGCTCTCGGATCTGCCCCTGCTGGTTTCCCACTTTCTGGAGCGCCTTAGCGGCGGATCGACAAAGAAAAAAATTCGCCGGGATGCTATGCAGGTTCTGTTTAACCACGATTGGCCCGGAAATATCCGGGAGCTCGAAAACGCCATCGAACACGCCTTCATAATGTCCGGAACCGACGGTATAAAGGCTGCCGACCTTCCGGCCTACCTTCATGGATACGGAAAATCTTCACGCCCGGCGTCTGACGGGCTGGAGCACGTGGAACGCAGCCACGTGATAAAGGTTTTGCAGGAGTGCCGGGGCAATAAAATAATGGCCGCAAGACGGCTTAAGATCAGTCGCAGCACGCTTTACAGAAAACTCGAGCAGTTCGATATTCAATAGCTGACTTCCAGCCCTTTTCTAATCGCAGAGTTAGTTGCGGTCGGACAGGTGTCCTGTTATCGGACATATAACCATCTGAATTTGCTAATTTAACCGGCAGCAGGCCAATCATGTCCAATCCTGAGACAGTTTCCGTGCCCCGGCTTGGACCTCTACTCTCATCTCCCTTCGACCCTTTATCCTGTTAATTCCATTACTTATCATATTATCCCCCCAACTGGCACGATGCTTGCTCTTCAGGTAGGCGAAGTAAACAACATTTGCAAAAGACGCAAAACAGTAAAGGGGATAGTCATGAGAACACACGTTACAACGGCCCAAAGGGTGGCAGGCATGATCATCGGAACGGCCCTCACTATAGTTGGATTGATCTTGATCGCCCTGGGCCTGACGTTTCTCCCGATAATCGGAATTTTTGTAGCTTTCCCGGTACTGGCTCTTGCATTCTACTTCTTCAGGCCGCAGGCCGGGCAAGTGGGTGATTACCGCTGAGACAGAAGCGGCCGGTTTTGCTGCGCCGCAGACCGAGGCCGAGGAGTCCATGGCTGCATAGGCCGGTACGTACCCTGAGCACTTTGGTACTGCAATAACTGGTTCAAGCCTTCCGGAACGAGCCGGCGGCAGACTACGGCAATCCAGTGCACCATAAGCGGGCGGTTGAGAGAGATTCAGCCGCCCGCATCATATTTTATCGCTCGAATTTGTATGGAAGACACGCGATTTTTCGCACGGCTCATATGCAAGCATCATTCTGAGATGGAAAATGTTTTCCAGCGAGGGTATAAAGGCAAGGCAAAGGATATTCGTCAAGTGATGTTCTGCTCCTCAGGGCGTTGGAGTGTGCCCGCGAAGCTTATCTTTAAACTCAAATAGCAGGCGGACGGCAATGATAGCACCCGTCATCTTGTCCGGTGGTGTGGGATCCAGGTTGTGGCCCCTTTCAAGAGAGCATCTGCCAAAACAGTTGATGCCGCTTCTGGGAGGAGAACACTCCCTGTTTCAGAAAACCCTTGTCCGCCTGTCGAAAATTGCCGGAACGGCGCCTCCCATAATTGTTTGCAACGAAAGCCACCGCTTCATGGCGGCAGCACAGATTCAGGCGCTTAACATGACTTATTCTGATATCATCCTTGAACCTGTCGGCCGAAACACATGCCCGGCAATTACCGTTGGCGCGCTGGCCGCTATGAAGAACGGCGAAGACCCCGACCTGCTTGTTCTTCCAGCGGACCATCTCATCCGGGAAGACGAGCTTTTTGCACCGGCTGTTCAGCAAGGGACCGAACTTACATCGGAAGGCAAAATAATAACTTTCGGGATCGTTCCCGACCGGCCTGAAACCGGTTACGGGTACATCCGCAAAGGGCAATCCGTTCCAGGGCACTCAAACGGAAACGCCTGCGTGGTTCGCGAATTCATTGAGAAGCCGGATTATGAAAAAGCATGCTCCTATGTGGATTCAAAAGAGTACTTCTGGAACAGCGGCATGTTCATGTTCAGGGCCTCAGTGTTTCTCGAGGAACTGGGCCGGCTTGCGCCTGAAATTCTCGCCGCCTGCCGTGATTCATATGAAAAAGCCAGACGGGACCTGGACTTTATTCGCCTTGAAGAAGGCGCCTTTGCCTCATGTCCCAATATTTCCCTGGACTATGCAGTTATGGAAAAAACGCCCCATGCAGTCGTAATTCCCCTGACAGTGGGCTGGAGTGATGTTGGGAGCTGGCTTTCACTTCATGAAGTGTGCGCAAAAGACGAGTACAGCAACGTTGTCACAGGAGATGTTTTACTCGAAGATGTCCACAACTGCTATATCCATTCTGAAAACAGGCTCATTGCGGCCCTCGGCATAGAAAACCAGATCATCATCGAGACAAAGGACGCTGTGCTGGTTTCATCCATGGAACGTTCTCAGGATGTTAAGCTGATTGTGGGCAGACTCAAAGAGCAACTGAGGGAGGAGGCGCTTTCTCATTCCCGAACATACCGTCCATGGGGGTCTTACGAGTCCATCGATACCGGTGATCGCTTCAAGGTGAAGCGCATAACGGTAAATCCCGGCGCCAGTCTTTCTCTTCAGATGCACTACCACAGAGCGGAACATTGGATCGTGGTGAGGGGAACCGCCCGCATAACAAAGGGCGATGAGGAATTCCTGCTCAATGAAGACCAAAGCTCGTACATTCCCTGGGGCACGCAGCATCGCCTGGAAAACCCCGGCAAAATACCTCTGGAACTAATTGAGGTTCAGTCCGGCAGCTACCTGGGAGAAGACGATATCAGCAGGTTTGACGATAAATACGGACGGTGCTGATCGAGTATTTAATCTTCGATTTGCCCGCAATGAACTTTTCGAATCGGCCCCTGCTCCAAGTTGTATCCTGCTCCTTTTGACCGCTTTGCGATCTGGTCTTTGGCTCCGGACTAATTTGCAATTCCATGTAAACTTCAGGACCCGTTTTAGCGTCTATACTATTCAAAATGAGACGGCAGAGTCATGCCTCGCTTCAGGAATAAAGCACGGGTTATGATGGCCGTTGAAAATATTGATCTAACCTGATATTTGCTGAGATTAGTTTGAACGTTTTTCGGATTTTTTGCCCGATCCAAAGAGGAGTTACGCATGAACACATGGGAATGGTTATCGAAGATTCTCGCAATCGGATCTGTAGTGGTCCTCCTCGGAGGTTGCGCCACAACACCTTACGGCCCTTACTACACCGCTAACCCACCCCCTGTCGAGGTGAACCAGGCCCCGGCGGGCAATGAAGCCAATGAGCTGGCCGTTGGCCCGCAGGATCGTTTCTTTATAATGCACGTCGATAACCACACCCCTTTCGGAGTGCAATTTCCTCAAGCTCATCAGGTCCTTTATGAGAAAGGATATGACCAGGTGAGAAGGCAAGGGGAAGCTGATTTTGCCCTTAATATTTCGCTGATCGCGGAATCTCGGGACAACCCGGACGTAAGGGCCGAACACCTCTTAGGTGGGGCGGTTCTCGGCGCAGCAACGGGCGCGCTCATTGGCGCGGCTCTCCACGCTCCGGCTTCCGGGGCGGCTATCGGAGCGGCGAGCGGCGGCTTCCTTGGGCTGGCCTCTCCAGCGGACACTCCCATGATCAGGATCGATATCCATACCCGGAGTTTCCGTGACCAGACTGTCTCGTCTAAGAGTGTCGTGCTGGACATGGCACATGTTCCGCCCTATGAAGTCCCTCGTGCAATCGATATTCAAATTTCGAGAATGCTGGAAGCGCTTCCGCCTAAATAGTGTCCATTTTCAGGAAGGCCGGCTGCAAAGTTAAGCTGGAGCGGGATGGCTACAGCCATCCCGCGTTTGTCTGGATATACGCAATAGCGGGCAACTACCTCGGAGTTCCCTTCAGTCCGTCTACTTCTTCCCTGCCCTCTGAAAAAGATGCTTCACCTGGGAGAAGCCCATCTTGCGGCGAAGCATGCCTAACTGATCCTGGAGCGGGATTTTCTTCGGGCACATGTCCTCGCATCCCAGAAGCCCGAGGCAGCCGAAGATTCCGTCGTCGTTTCCCACTACCTCGAAATACTGATCGTTGTTTCTCTCGTCGCGAGGGTCCATCATAAAGCGGGCAACCCGGTTGAACGCGGTCGCTCCCATGAAGCCATCGGGCAGCATGTTCGCCTTTCCGCGCGCGGCCACACAACAACCGCATTCGATACAGCGCTCGAGTTCGTAAATCTCCTCGGCGAGCGCGTTGTCCATCCGCTCTTCTTCCTCGTTTGGCTTGAATACCTTATTCGTATGGACCCACGACTGCACCTTCTCGTTCATCCCGCGGAACCACGTGCCCGTGTCTACCGAGAGGTCCCCGATCAGCTTGAATACAGGCATCGGCATCAGCGTGATCTCGCTGGGCAGCTTCTTGGTCTTGGTATGGCATGCAAGGTCGGGCCGCCCGTTTATCATCACGGCGCATGAGCCGCAAATGCCGGCCCTGCACATGAAATCGAACATTAGGGTTGGGTCCTGTTCTTCCCTGATGCGATTAAGAACAATGAAAAGAGTCATGGCCACGGTTTCCTCGAGATAATACGCATCCATGTGCGGAACCGAAGCCGGGTCCTCCGGGTTAAATCTGAATATGTTGAACTTTAGGTTC
>OMSV01000090.1 GCA_900290385.1 Syntrophobacter sp. SbD2
TATTCCCTCGCCCGAATCCCCTTCAATAAACTCGTAGGCAATACCGGCACGCAGCACTCTGTCGATCCAGCCTTTCAGTATGGCCGGGGGCTGGCCCCACCAGTTCGGGTGAACCACAACGATACCCCGGGCTTGGGCTATTTCCCAGCAATGGTTCACGATCGGCCCCGGCACATCAGCGCCTTCAGGCAATTCCTGCATGGTTAGCAGGGGGTCGAATTTTTCTTTGTACAAATCATGGAAGAACACCTCATGTCCACTCACACTCCCAAGCTGCTCGACTGCTGCGTGGGCAATAGCGTGGTTGAAACTGCCGCCGTCTGGATGGGCTAGAATGACCGATACTCTCATTTTGAATTTACCCTGAATAATGCACTAAAAGGCTTATTTACGGACAAGCCCTAAGTGCAGGGACATAGCCCATAGCGAACCGGTAAGCACCTGAGACGTCATCGAAGCCCCAAAGAAGCTTCGCAACGGACGGCACGAGCATCGGCATTATAGCCAGTGCGTCTGTGACTGCACCGGTGAGGAATGCAGCTCGAAGAATTCTCTCCTGGTCCGGCATGTGAGTCTCCGTGTTTTGAGTCTAAACGCCCATGCGGCAGTAGCCGCAGGGAGGACAAGGCAGCACAGCTTCGCCGCGCAGGCAGGCGGTTTCGGTAAGCGCTCAGTCGAGTCCGGTCTGTTCCAGCACCATCCGCGCTGGCTTCACCATCCAATATACCAATCCGGCCGGGAATTCAAAGCGAGAAATCTTGATCGCTAAACAATGTGAGACCGTTGAATATTGGGGCTGGGGGTCTTATCTCATTGAGCACGGAGGAGCCTATGTCTCAGCGAGAGTGGACTAGAGGAAGGTTTAAGTTTGCAATGAGAGTCCCGGCATGCTTGGTTTTGATCGGGTTTTTCGCGATTCTGAGCTTCATGACCGCCTCGGCGCCCGCTGCTGAAGGCGGCCCCGGAGAGGCGCTAAAGATAACCCGCATTACCCCTTCGGGCGCCGATATCCCACCGGGGAGGCAGATCGTCCTGGAATTCAACCACCCGGTCGTACCCCTCGGCAGAATGGAACGGAACGCATCAGAGATACCGATTTCCATTGAACCGACCCTTTCGTGCCAGTGGCGATGGCTGAATTCTTCCAACCTTGCGTGCCAACTGGACGAGCGGAACACCATGGCCCCATCGACACGTTACATTATCACGGTCAGGCCTGAGTTCAAGTCGGAGGACGGGGCAATCATGGCTGAACCGGTCACTCACTCTTTCATAACACAGCGTTCCAAAGTCAACTTTGCGGTATTCGAAGAGTGGCTGTCGCCTGTAAAGCCGCAAATCAAGGTACGTTTCGAGCAGGCTGTCCGGCAAGACTCCATAGAAGCGCACGCATTTTTCAGGGGGGCAGCAGGCTTGAGAGTTGGGGCGAAAGTTCTCGATGACCACCGGGAGGACAAGTATGAGAAACCGGGCCTTAACTGGCTGCTGAGCCCGCTAGGCGACCTTCCTCCGGACAAAGATATACAACTCGTGGTCGAACCGGGAATTATAGCTCGCATTGGGACCGAACCCGGCGTCGAAAGCCGGTCGGTCTTCGGCTTTCGCACACTTGGGGGGTTCAGGTTCGCAGGTGTGCAGTGCTACGACCTGAAAGGCGTCCAGTCAATCATTCGCCCTGAGAGCCGCGCTTCTCAGAATTTGCCTCAGACCGTATGCAATCCTCAAAGCCCTGTTTCCCTGCTCTTTACCTCTCCGGTAGCTCAATCGGAACTTAAAGATAAAGTCTCGGTTACGCTGAGCGCAAAGGGCGCGCCGGCCGTTAACCCCTGGTCCGAATACCCTGGATACTCCAGGCTCAGAGAACTGCCTAAAAAGGGCAGTTATTTCGCCTATGAGTTCGAAAACGAATCCCTCAAACCATTCAGCAAGTACCGAATCCACGCCAAAGCGAACAGCCTCAGGGATGAATTTGGAAGACCTATTGCCAAAGCCATCGACATGCGTTTAAAGACGGACCATTTGACGCCTGAATTGAGCCTCTACAAGAACATGTCTGTCCTGGAGAAGGGGATCGATACCGATTTGCCGGTCTTTGCGAGCAATATCGACGGGATCGATCTAAGGTTCCAGACGGTTACGGCAGCGGGAAAATCTGCCGCAAAAGTGGCGTCGCTTCCCGGCCCTAGGGTGCGAGACGTCACGTCGGCAATACCGATGGGAGTACGAAAGCTTATTGGAGCGGAGTCGGGGGTCCTCACTGGGACTGTTTCGGCCCGCCCACCCATTCATCGGAAGAAGCAGGAGCCTGAGCAGGAGCAGGAGCAGGAGACGAACTGGTTTTTTGCGCAGGTAACTCCCTTTCATGTTCATGTAAAGATGGGACATTTCAACACATTGGTCTG
Organism: Syntrophobacter sp. SbD2; assembly: GCA_900290385.1. The sequence continues at coordinate 2,403 of OMSV01000090.1, forward strand.
GATTACCGACCTTCAGAGCGGCGAACCGGTCCCCGGAGTCAGCGTGGAGATCCGGAAGGATTCGTATAAAGATTTCGAAACACAGACGGAACCTCTATCAACGGCCGTTACCGATTCGAACGGCATAGCCGAACTTGCGGGGACCTCGGAAATCGATCCCGCGCTAAAAATCGCTGAGGGTTATGCCGCCGACAGTGCTCAAAGGTTCCTCGTGTTGTGCCGCAAAGGAAACGATATGGCACTGGTCCCGCTAATGTATCACTTCCGGGTCGACTCAGAGGGGGCGAACTATCAGTACATCCCTTCCTGGATGCGGTCGCTGCACGGGCACATTCGCGCCTGGGGCGCCACCGCGCAGGGTATCTACAAATTAGGGGACACGGTTCAGTACAAAATTTATGTCAGGGACCAGGCAAACCGGCGCTTTATCCAGCCGCCTGCGGCCTCCTACAGCCTGAAAGTGCTGGACCCAACCTCCAGGGTTATCTTTCAACGAGATAACATTGAACTTTCAGAATTCGGCGCCATGAACGGCGAGTTTCTGATTCCAAAGAACGGTGCGGTCGGATACTACAATTTTCAGCTTGAATCCAGTTTTGCCAAACTGAATCTGGAGCCGCTTCAAGTCCTTGTAAGCGATTTTACACCCTCGCCTTTTCAGGTCACCACCGAGCTCAACGGGAAGATTTTTGGCACAGGAGAGCCGGTTAGTGTCTCGACTCAGGCCAAACTTCATGCCGGTGGGCCTTACGCAGGTGCGGACCTCGGCGTTACGGCGTCTGTGGAGGCCCAACCTTTTCGGGCCGTTAACCCTTTAGCCCGGGATTTCAAGTTCGACGTCATCGAAAAAGTCGATAAAGAAGATAACGGAGAAACCAAGCCCGAAGTTCAAACCGTCTTCCAGACAAAAGGCAAACTGGACAATAACGGCAATTTCGAGACACAGTTTAGCCTTACCGAACTGCCTGTCTACTATGGGCGGCTCACTGTCGAGAGTTCCGTGAGAGACGAACGGGGCAAATCCGTCGCAAGCCGTGCGACAGCAGCCTGCTTTGGGCGTGACCGTTTTGTCGGACTGAATCAGCAGGACTGGGTCCTCCAGGAAGGAAAACCCGCCAAGACCGACTTCATTGTAACGGATCAGACGGGAAACGCCGTCCCCGGCGCTCAGGTCCGAATCGACGTTGAGAAACTGCAGACCAAAGCCGCTCGAGTGAAAGGGGCGGGAGACGCCTACCCGACGCGATATGAGGAGGAGTGGACGCCGGTTGAGACCCTGAGCCTGTCATCGGGCGTTGAACCGATGAGCTTCGAATTTACTCCGAAGCAGTCCGGAACATTACGAATGGTAGCCAGTGTTTCAGACTCCAAGGGCCGCGTCCAGAAGACTGCAATGCGGCAATGGGTTTCGGGGAAAAGTGACGTGCTCTGGAAGACGGAGGAAGGAAATCTGCTGAATATCTATCCCGATAAAGAAGAATACCACGTGGGCGATACGGCGCGGGTTTTCGTGCAAAACCCGTTCCCGGGCGCGAAGGCCCTGGTTACCGTGGAGCGTTACGGAGTGCTGGAGCACTGGGTGAAAACGCTGGAGCACAGCGCCGAGTTAATCGAAATCCCGGTACTGCCCGATTACCTGCCCGGATTTTATGTCAGCGTGATGGTTATGTCCCCAAGAGTTGAAAAGCCTCTTGGGCCGGGAGGCGAAGACCTTGGCAAACCGGTCTTTCGCATAGGTTATACGAAGCTCGAGGTGAAGGACCAGTTTAAGGAGATTGAAGTAAAATGCAGCACCGACAAAGAAACCTATAAGCCGCGCGAGACGGTAAAACTCCAGTTCGAAGCACACCCGAGAAATCTTTTGCCCGGCGAGCCGGATCCACCCATCGAACTTGCGGTCGCCGTTCTCGATGAGTCTGTTTTCGACCTTTTGCGCCAGAAAAGAGGCGCTTTCGATCCCTACCAGGGTTTTTATAAGCTGGAGGATTTGGACCTTGTCAACTACAACCTGATAATGCAGTTGGTTGGAAGAGAGAAGCTTGAGAAAAAGGGAGGGTTCCCTGCGGCTGCCGCCGGGTTCGATCTTGGCATGCGTTCGGTCTTCAAGTTCGTAACCTACTGGAACCCATCCATTCGTGTCAGTGGTGACGGCAAGGCGAGCGTCGAGTTTCAATTGCCCGATAATCTGACGGGATGGCGCGTGCTGGCAATGGCGGTATCTCCTGATGATCGCATGGGCCTGGGAGAGTGCACCTTCAAAGTGAATCAGCTTACTGAGATCAGGCCTGTGCTCCCCAACCAGGTCCTGGCGGGAGATAGTTTTGCAGCCGGTTTTTCGGTGATGAACCGGACGGGAGAAAGCCGAAATATCGAAGTGAAAATCCCGGCCGAGGGCCAGGTTGTCCCCGGCAAGTCCGGCCAGCCGCAGACCGCTGCCGCTACGACTACGCAAACAATTGCGGCTGAGCCATATAAGCGCTATACGGTCCGGCTGCCGGTGGAGGCCACCGGCAAGGGTGAAATAGTTTTCACTGTGCAGGCCGGTGACGCTCTGGACCGGGACGGCTTGAACCACACTCTGAAGGTTTTGCCGTGCCTTGACCGAAACGTAGCGGCCGCCTATGGGACCATCCTGACGGGCGAGGCTTCTCAGGGAATTGAATTCCCCGAGAACATGCGTCCGGACTCGAGCCTGCTGAGCGTAGGGCTGTCGCCCTCCATTCTGGGGGGGCTGGAGGGGCCGTTCGATTTCATGAAAGTGTACTCATTCGAGTGCTGGGAGCAGAAGATAAGCCGGGCGGTCATAGCAGGTGCGGCGGCCGGTCTTGCGCCCTATTTTTCGAATTCGTTCTCATGGCAAAACGGTCCGGGGGAGGCGGACAGGATACTTGCAACCGCCTCCGAGTTTCAGGCCCCCAACGGCGGAATGGCTTTCTACCAGCCCCGCGATGACTATGTAAGCCCATTTCTGAGCGCTTTTACGGCCAAGGCATTCAACTGGCTGAGGGAGTCGGGTCACGCGCCTCCCGTTCCGGTCGAGGAAAAACTCACACGCTATCTTATCGATCTTCTGAAGCGCGACGAATCGGCAGACGGTGTTTCCCGGAGTGTTCTTTCCAACGTAAGGGCGCTTGCGCCGATCTCGAACGCCACTACCTGCGCCTGCCGGATATGAATCTTTTCGGCAAGGCAATGTTTCTGGAAGCCCTCAGTAAAGTGGCAGATACTCTGGAAATGAGGAAGGAAGTGGTAAAAAGCATTCTGGCCCACGCCGACCAGAGCAGTGGGACAATCAGATTTACCGAGCAGCCGGATTCGTCGCTGGGCTCCATCCTGTCGTCGCCAATCAGGGACAATTCAGCAATCCTGATGGCTTTTCTTTCTTACCGGGCACAAAGCCCTGCGGACGATCTAAGTGATATCCCCTTAAGACTGATGGCTACGATCGCATTGAGCAGAAAAGGCCAGGATCACTGGGCCTCGACCCAGGAGAACCTCTTTGCGGCAATGGCGGCCGTTGCTTACAGCAAAGCATTCGAAACGCAAAAGCCGCAGTTACGCTTTCAAGCGCTGCTCGATGAGAAACCAATCGGCCAGGGCAGTTTTGAGAGTTTCGCGGACAAGTCCCTGAAATTCGATTACCGGGCACAGGATTCGGACCGCGGGCGAAAAACGGCCGTTAAGGTGCACAAGGAGGGGGAGGGCAGGCTTTACTACGATACGGTGCTCTCCTATGAGCCGGCCCAAATGAGTGGTGATTCGATCAACGCCGGGATTGAGATTCACAGGGAATACAGTGTCGAACGTGACGGTAAATGGGTCCTTGGGAAAAATCCCCTCGAAGTCAGGACCGGCGATCTGGTAAGGGTTGACCTGTTCGTATCTTTGCCCTCGGAGCGCTTCTTTGTCGTTGTGGAGGACCCTGTGCCGGGCGGTCTGGAACCGGTAAACAGGGAACTTGCGACCTCCTCGGAAGTTGACGCGCAAAAGGGCGAAGCTGCATTCGCGCCGGAGTCTATGCGCAGCCGCTACACAGACTGGACGAACTTCGGAATATCCCGCTGGAGCTTCT
>OMSV01000078.1 GCA_900290385.1 Syntrophobacter sp. SbD2
CGCTCACGACCTATGTCCAAGGAATGCTTGCCCACGCGGAGATACCAAAGCACTCCGGAAGCGCCCTTCCTGCGCCTCACAAAAAAGAAGCCGCCGGTCTGAGGTTGCTGAACGTCAACCACTTTATTCTGGAGTCGGTGCAGGTGCTGCGGAGAATGGTCAAAAAAAGGGTGAGGCTTCAAGCCGTGCTGGCGGATCGAGACGTGCGGATCATGGCGGACTGGGCGAAGATGAGCCAGGTCTTTGCGACTATTGTCGCGTACGGGAGCGAGATCATCAAAAAGGGAGGCACCATAACGATTCTGGCCAGGTTGTTGCCGATAGAAAATGCTCTTGTTGAGAAGGGCGGAGGCAGATGCGCGCTCCTCTCGGTCAGTGCGCGCTCCTCTCGGTCAGTTCTACCGATGTTGCACCCAAGCGATCCGCATCGGGCTCTAACCATAAAGGCAGGGCAAGAAAGAGCGTGCGACGCGCGTTCTCGGCCATTCGTTCAGTTATCGGGGGATATAATGGTTCAGTCCGGGTCTTAAGGCAACAGGGCAAAGCGCAGTTCAACATTTACCTGCCTGTTCTGCAGGGGACGTGAGATCGCGCCTTCATGCCTGGATCTTCTTTCGACCGCGCAGCTGGCAAAGAAGGTTGCTATCCAGGAACGAAGCCGTGATGCCCTTTAAGAGCTAGCATGGGCATTTTTGCATTCTGGAGAAATTAAGATGACCATAAGAAATTACGATCAGGCCGAGACGCTCATCGACATCGGACTGGAGGAGGGGTATCTCACGCACGACGAGATCAACGATTTCTTGCCCCAAAACGTAGTCTCGCCTGAGGATATAGAAGACATTTTCGATTTCCTCTCCGAGCCGAACGCAGATGTCGTCGACACGATGAGAGAGAAGATCGCAGCCCCGGAGGAGGAACTGCGGGAATCGGAAGAAGCAGCACAACGGTTTCCCGCGGAGAAGACGGACACCATAATCTGGGCATACCTCAAGAGCATAGGAAGCGTGCCCCTTCTCACGGGGGAAGAGGAGTACGACATCGCCAAGCGGATCGAGATCGGTGAAAACAAGATCAGAACGCTCCTGTTCGAAGCGCCTCAGGCGATCGCCGAAATGGAGGAACTTTCGACCCAGCTGAAAAAAGGTGCCGTCAACATCGTCGACGTCCTGAAGAACATCGACGGAATGAACTACACCAAGGAAGACGCGGAACGGTACAAGGAGAAGACCATCACGCTCATTGCGGCCCTGAGAGACCAGCTGAGACCTGAAATCAGGGCGCAGATGCGCACGGCCGACCCCTTCACCAAAAAGCAACTCGAAAAAAAGAGAAAGGAGCNNCTGAAGGCAGTGAAGAACAGGCTCATCAAGGCCAACCTGAGACTGGTCGTCACCATCGCCAAAAAGCACCTTACCAGGGGCCTCTCCTTCCTGGATCTTATCCAGGAAGGCAATATGGGCTTGATGAAAGCTGCCGAGAAGTATGATTATCAGAAGGGCTATAAGTTCTCCACCTATTCAACCTGGTGGATACGCCAGTCGATTACGCGCGCCATTGCCGATCATGGCCGGTCCATCAGGGTGCCGGTCCACGTGCTCGAGACCATGAACAAGGTCACCAAGGCGACCATTTCCCTTTTCCAGGAACTGGGCAGGGAGCCCAGCCTGGAAGAAATAGCTCATAGGGCATGGCTGCCCTTGGAGAACGTGCGCAAGATCATGAAAGTCCCCAATGAACCGGTCTCCATTGAGACGCCGATTGGCGACGATGATTCGAAATTAGGCGATTTCATTGCTGATCCGAAGTCTCTGTCGCCCTTTGAGGAGTTGGTCGGCATCTCCTTCAAGGAAGAGATAGACAAGGTTCTGGCCACGCTCACTCCCAGAGAGGAGAAAATTATCAGAATGCGGTTGGGCATAGGCGAAAAGACAGACTACACGCTGGAAGAAGTGGGTGACGTTCTTGGTCTTACTCGGGAACGTATACGTCAGATTGAAGCAAAGGCGCTCAGAAAGTTGAGGCACCATTCCCGGCGCAAGAGGCTCGAGAGTTTTCTTGAATAAACAGTATGACATGATCACTTCCTCGATGGTCCGTGCCGCCCCGGGCTGGACACACAGCTCCTAAAGGATCGTGTGATCGAGGCATTCAATCGGTAATCGTTGGCATTACGTGCAATCCCAGAGTCAACAGTTGTAGGCGTGAGCCGCATCCTCCACGTCATCGGGTACCTTCCTGTAATCGTCACAGCAACCTACTATATCGTCATTCACGATTTCAAACGGCATTTTTCCTTAATTGCCTATACGGCTACTGCCCGGACCAACGCGAAGACTTCTGCCCCTGAGCTGGCAATACCATGCAGCGCGTACCCCACCTGACTTACTCCTTTGTTCAGTTACATTGCACAGCCTCAGTGATCAAGGTGAAGGAGGGCGGGTGATTTGTGTCGTGGAACAGGCCAGGCAGACAAGGGAGAGTGGGGCTTCCCGGGTACGACGGGAAAAAGCTTTCCCCCGGTGTTGCCGGTCACCACGTAGGTCACGGTGTCCCTCTCGCTTCGCCGGTAAATATGGTTGTGACCCGCAACGACAAGGTTGACCCGGTTTTCGACAAAGAGCTGATGGAGCTTGTTCCGTGCCTTTCTGAAGACGTTGAGTCCGTGGAAGGGTAATGCAGGGAAGAGGGGTTCATGGAGGAAGACGAACTTAAAGCGAAAGGATCTTGCCAACTCGGTGCTGAGCCACTCGAGCTGTCTCCCCGTTATCCTCGATCTTTGACGGGGAAGCATCGTGTTCAGCATGACAAAGAGGGTATCACCCTTCGAAAAAGAGTAGTATTGGGAGGGGAAAAACCCTCGGTACACTTCCCGTGATACCTTGAACCGTATGTCGTGGTTCCCGGGTGCGACGTGGAGTATTTTCTCCGACCCGGTAGCCTCGAAGAATCTCTTCCACTGCAGCAAACTGCCTGGTTTGTTTATGACGTCTCCC
>OMSV01000192.1 GCA_900290385.1 Syntrophobacter sp. SbD2
CGGCCAAAGTAATGCTCATATATCGAAACCCCTGGAAATGGATCCCGTCTTTTCTGATCCGGCGAGGCTTGCTTACCGTCAAAAGGAGCAAGTCCAACTGTTCTGCCGATTCAGGCAACCGGGGCAGGAAAGCGCCACGCTCCCAGCGTTCTTGTGGGGGATCAGCGGTTTCAGAGTGAATCCTTAAGTGGTATTCGCTGAGTAGCCAATTATTAAACCGGATATCAAGCTCTTTCAGAGTAAGTCCGGCGNNACAAGAACAGTTGATTCACCGTTGCAAAAAATCGCTCGATTTTCCCCCGACCTTGAGGACGGCCGGGAATTGAAAAGACCAGCTGCATTTTGATATCAGCGCTCACCTGCTCCATATGCTTCGATCTGTAGTCACTGCCATTATCGGTATAGAATACGTCCGGGATCCCGCATACGTGCCACCTTGGGTCTTCTTTTCGCCAACATGTTGTCGTTAATTGCGTGATAAGCGCCTAATCCGAATCAAAGTCTAAGATTGCCTTCCGAACAAACCTTCCGCACAAGCGCACGATTCAGCCTTTTTACCATGATCGTGTGAGCGTAAAGGTCGGCCTGGCAATGCCGCCCTGGACCTCCTGTCCTCCCGAGTAGGCATCGCCGGGAAACATCCGCGTCTTAGTAAGCGCTACCGGTTTTCCAATAAGGGATTCCACTATAGCCTCGTCAGGGTTGAATCCAACCAGATTGCCCATTATCCACGGCCCCTCAGCCAGTTCCACCATGATTATGAGGATCGGAGTTTCGACCTCGCGTCCCAGACCGGCAAGATAGGATGAAGTAAAGGTTACGATTTTTCCTCTGCCCTCGAGCTGAGAGATTTCCAGGTCGGAGCCGCCACATTCGTGGCACACCAATTTGGGCGGACAGGTATAGCCGCCGCATTTCCCGCACTTTAATCCCAGTAGCTTATTCTTCCTCAGAGACTGATTGAAATCGTTGAAGGTAAGTCTGTATTCGAAGCTCATGGCAAATACCTTTGCTTGTATATTGAAGATCTACCACCCCTTTTTGAGAACCAGGCTGCAAATGATTCCGTCTCCGCCCAGCGTGTCCGTGAGTCCTGTCCGGACGTCATCGACCTGCCTCTCCGGTTCGACTTCGCNNCCTGCCTCTCCGGTTCGACTTCGCCTCGCATCTGCTTGACTATTTCACAAACCTGGGAGACCCCGGTCGCCCCGATGGGGTGTCCCTTGGATTTCAGCCCGCCTGAGATGTTTATGGGGATCCTGCCACCCTTCGCCGAATCTCCGTATTCCCACAGTTGGCCGCCACGACCGAATTCGGCAAGTCCAAGCCCTTCGACGGCTATGATGCTTGCGATACTGAAACAATCGTGGAGTTCGCAAATGGAGTTCGCACAAATCAACGTCGCCGGGGCCGATCCCGGCCATATCGTAGGACTGTTTGACCGCGAGTTCCCTTGCCCGGAGTCTTGGCAGGTATTCCTTTTGAGAACTGAACCTACCCGAAGACGCCTGCCCCACTCCCGCAATGTAAACTGGCTTGGCGGTGAGTCTCGCGGCTGCATCCTCAGAGGCCAGGACTATGGCGGCCGCGCCGTCTGAGAAGGGACAACAGTCATACAACTGGAGAGGAGAAGTTATCATGGGCCCTCTCAGAACGTCCTCGACGGTGATTTCTTTGCGGATCTGAGCCAGATGATTGTGTTGGCCGTATTTGTGGGACTGCACCGAAACCAGGGCCATCTGTTCCTTCAACCTCTTTAGCGGAATTGCGTAAGTTGACGCATAAAGATGCGCAAGCATTCCAAAAGCGCCGGGGAATGTCAGACCCGAGGGGTATTCGTAATGGCTGTCCGTGAACATGGCAAAGGTGCGGGTGCCAAGGGCCGTGCCCATTTTAGACACGGTATCAACACCGGCAGCAAGCACGATGTCATAAAACCCCGATGCGACCCACATAAATGCGTCTCGAACCGCCATCGTTCCCGAAGCGCAAGCCCCTTCGAACCTGCTGGCGGGAATGTTGCGCGCGCCGATATCATCGGCGCAAAAGGACTGCACCATACCTTGCCCTTCCGAGAAATCCCCGAGTACATTGCCCACAAACATGGCTTGAATGTCTTTCGATGCCAGGCCGGAGCCTCTGATGGCGCTGAGGGCTGCCTCAGAAAGGAGTTCAACTGCGGTTTTCTGCGCAGCAAAGGTAAACTTCGTATGTCCTATGCCAAGAATCGCTACTTTTCTCACCTCGCCTTACCTCCATTCGATCAACAGTCGGGATTGGAACTCATTTCGCGCTCATCCTCACTGCGCCGTCGAGGCGGATAACCTCACCGTTGAGCATCGTATTTTCGATTATATGCCGCACCAGCGATGCATATTCTTCCGGTCTCCCCAGACGCTTTGGAAATGGGATCATTTTGCCCAGGGAATCCTGAACTTCCTGTGGCATACAGGTAATCATAGGAGTGCAGAAAATCCCGGGTGCTATCGCCAGCACCCTGATTCCGTGATCGGCAAATTCTCTGGCAACGGGCAGAGTCATCCCAACAATGCCGGCCTTGGACGAGCTATAGGCGGCCTGGCCGATTTGGCCGTCAAAAGCGGCAATGGAGGCCGTGTTTATCACCACCCCTTTCTCTCCATCCTCGAAAGGGGTGTTTCTTAGCATCTTCTCGGCTGCGAGCCTCATCACGTTAAAGGTACCGACCAGATTGATCTGGATGACTTTGTTGAAGATGGCAAGCGGCAGAGGGCCCTTCCTCGAGAGAACTTTCCCCGGATCGGCCACGCCCGCGCAGTTTATTGCAACATTCAGTCCGCCGAAAAAATCCTCAGCTTTGTCAATTGCGGCCTGCACACTTTCCTCTGAACACACGTCGGCCTGGAGAAAGATGACTTTTTCGCCAAGCGATGAGGCAAGCATCTGGCCTCTTTCGACAGCCATGTCAAGGATCGCCGCACCTGCACCGCAGGCGGCCAGAGAGCGTACGCAAGCCTCACCCAGCCCGGATGCGCCTCCGGTGACTATTGCCTTGCATTCTTCGATTTTCATTAAGTTCTCCCTTTGCACACGATGGAATAAGTATTGCACACCACGTTTGCTACAAGGAGCAATTAGCATACCAGTAGGCGAATATGCGTTATAAGCAGTTGTTAATACAGCAGTTTTGGAGTTGTTGGCAGCCTTTGCCTCGATCGATGAAATGGGCCGCCCTTTTTCGCAAAAGAAACGCATTGTCACAGGTTATGGGATAGTTATGTTACTGTACCATTTCAATTGTGCCGTAGCATATGGTACAGTCCCCAATCCCACGGGTAGGAGATCGGATGCTCCGGCTCCCGGGACGCACGTGAAGGGGCAGCCGTATTTCCGGACAAAAGCAGACCCCGGTTTCAGGGACATTTGTCGAGTTGATTTCTCACTTTGCGGGGGGGTATAAAAAAGGAGCCGGACAGGAATCCCCGGTTGCTTTTTCCGGATGACTACCGGGGGTCAGGGACATCATTTACCGGAGAGTTCGCTCATGACCAGCTCAGGGGTCGATCGGAAAAGTATTTCCCGACGGTTGGCATCTCGCTACATTTCGGAAGCAAGGTCGAAAGAAAGACTGCTGCTGTCTATCCACAAGATCAGCAGTCTGCTTACCAAGCCCATATCGCTGGACAGAGTGCTGACCTCGATTGTGGAGGAGACCTCCAATGCATTCGGATTTAGCAGGATCGCAATCTTCCTGGTAAATAAAGACCGCAAACTGCTCGAATGCAAGTATCTCATCGGATTTTTGCCCGACGAGAAACACAGAGCATTTTCACGTCCTTTTTTCCTGGAAAAACATGATTGCATAGAAACTATGGCCACCAGGACGGGTAAGACTATCTTTGTGAAGGACTATGAAATCGACCCCAGGGTCACTCCCACCGATTTGAAGATAAGCACGCTCCAGACTCGTGTTTCTACTCTGGCAGTCCCCCTGAAGATAAAAAGGGAAATCATCGGATTGCTTGTAGCTGATAAAAATAATATTAAAATGGATGTTACCGGAAGCGTCATCAAATCTTTTTCGATCTTCGCCAACCACGCAAGTATTCTTATAGAAAATGCGAGACTCCAGGAACAAAACAAAAAGAAGATAGAACAGTTGCTCCTTCTTCAGGAGATCAGCAAGAAAGTAATCACCCCCGGCTTGAGTCCAACGGAACTGATGGACCTTGTCAGCGCCAACGCTCAAAAGATCACAAAAGCTTCCACCTGCCTGCTGCTTCTGGTGGATAACGATGGCCGGCAATTGACGATCGGCTCCCAGAAAGGATGCGCGCTCGATAGGAGGAAATTCAAGCTGAAGATCGGGCAGGGGGTTGCCGGCAGGGTTGCTAAAACGGGCGTACCGGTGATAGTGAGGGACACGGCGCTGGATACGGAACACACTCCCATAATCCGGGGAATTCGATCCGAACTGGCCGTGCCGCTCGTACGGGAGAAAAAAGTCAAGGGGGTGCTGAACCTGGGCAGTTTCAACCAGGGGGCTTTTTCGCAGGACGACATGGAAGTCCTGATGATCCTGGCGAGCCAGGCGGCGATCTTTATGGATAACGTGCGGCTTTATAACCAGGTCATAACCGAGAGAAATTTTGTGGAAAACATCCTGGAGAGCTCTGCCAGCGGGGTCATAACGGTTGATTGCAAAAAAAGAATCCGCCACGTCAACAGAAAAGCCGAACAGGTCCTGGGCATCAAAAGAGGCGAGGTATTCAACAAGAAGGCCAAAGACGCTCTGCAAAGGATCATCTCCGACATTCTCGACCTCACCGTCACCACGCGCGCGATCGTGGACAACATGGAGGTGCAGATCACTCACGGGCCGGGGACAAACATAACACTTGGGGTGAGCACCTCTCTTCTAAGAAGGCATGACAACCGCGTGGTGGGGGCGATTGCGACGTTCCAGGACCTGACGGTTGTAAAAAAGACCGAGGAACTCATCAGGCGCATGGACAGGCTCTCCTCGCTTGGCCAGTTGTCGGCGGGCATCGCCCATGAAATACGAAATCCCCTGGCCAGCATCAACTTCAATGTACAAATCCTTGCCAAAAAGCTGTCCATGGACGAACACACCAGAAGAATCATAAATGATACCCGGGAAGGGATAGACAGGATCAAAAGCCTGGTCAAGGGGATACTCGATTTCGCCCGGCCTAATACCCCATTGCTCAAGCCCGGAAACATAAACCGAATACTCATTGATTCGGTCGATTTGATGCGCCCTCAGTTGGCAAAAACACATATTGACGTTGAAACAGACATGGGCGAGGAAGGGTGCAACATAGTCTTCGACCGCCACCAGGTCCAGCAGGTGTTTATAAACCTGCTGCTCAACTCCATAGATGCCATGCCTGATGGGGGCACTCTCAAGATTGGGACAGCCGTGGAAATGGACCCGTGTGCCCGCGGCCCGCACCTGGTAATACGCATTTCCGATTCCGGGCTTGGAGTCCCGGCCGAGAATCATTCCAAGATATTCGACCCATTCTTTACGACCAAATCGGAAGGGACCGGCCTGGGACTCTCTATCGTTCACAAGATTCTGGAACAGCACAGCGCGGCAATCGATATGACCAGTGCGCCCGACCAGGGCACGACATTCATTTTGAGATTTCCCATCGACAAGGCGCCCCCGCTGACAGCACAACGCGGATGATAGACAAATCGAGCGGGGCGCCTTCCGCGCTCCGCGAAGGATATCGCGAACCGGTAATTTTTTTTGCCTGGTCACGTTCGTAAGTCTATCTTACGAGATTGAAGCAGATGCCGACATACAGAATACTGATCGTTGACGACGACCGTCTCCTCCAGAATTCACTCCGGAACATACTTTGCGAAAAGTATGAGACGATCATCGCCGGTTCGGGCGAGGAGGTCGCCCCCATCCTGCGCAGCCACGCAGTTGACCTCGTGATGCTGGATATAAGACTTCCCGGCATAGATGGCATTGAGACCCTGAAACTGATACGGAAGCTCGACGACAAGGTGCATGTAATCATGATGACTGCTTATGAGGACATAAAGACGGTCATCACCTCAATGAAAATGGGTGCTTACGACTACCTGGTAAAACCACTGGAAATAGATGAACTAGAACTCATCATAGAGAAGGCGCTCGAAACGGTTAAGCTCAAAAAGGAAGTCGAGCAGTTGCGGCAGGAATACCTCAAACAATTCGGGATCACTAACATAATCGGAGAGAGTGAGGGAATCAAAGAGGCTTTGCGGCTGGCAGCAAAGGTTGCGAATACCCACGACACCACCGCGCTCATCGAGGGTGAAACCGGCACTGGAAAAGAGATCATCGCCAAGGCCATCCATTCTCACAGCAATCGCATAGGCAAACCGTTCATTAGCATAAATTGCGGCGCCATCAGCAAGGACCTGGTGGAGAGCGAGCTTTTCGGCTACGAAAAAGGCACTTTCACCGGAGGGCTCCAGGAGGGGAAAAAAGGCAAGTTCGAGCTTGCGGACGGCGGCACGCTCTTTCTGGATGAAATCGAGGAACTGGCCCCTTCCGCGCAGGTCAAACTGCTGCGGGTCCTCGAAGAAAGGGAATTTTATCCCGTCGGTGGAACGGAAAAGAAAAAGATTGACGTTCGGATCATCGCCGCAACCAACCGGGGACTGGAACAGCACATCAAGGAAGGAAATTTTCGCGAAGACCTCTACTACCGGCTCAACGTAATAAAGATATACTTGCCCCCGCTCAAGCAGAGAAAGGAAGATATCATTCCACTGGTGCTTTACTACATGAACCGGTTCAATGAGAAATTCGGGAAAACTTTTCATGGTGTGGCAAAGGATGCCGAGAAGATACTGGTCGATTATCCGTGGAAAGGCAACGTCCGAGAACTAAGAAACATCGTCGAGCGGGTGATACTGCTGGAAAACGACAAACTTTTACAGTCAGGACACTTATCGTTTCTGCCCGGCTGTCAGAAGCCGGCCCCGAGCGAGGTAAATATCGGGGTACAAATTCCTTTTTCGGGAATAAACATAGAGGAACTCAACCGGTCGCTGCTCATCCAGGCCCTTCAGATGAGCCGCGGGAACAAAACCAAAGCGGCAAAACTGCTCGGTCTTACGAGGGCAACCATTCTGTATCGGCTCGACAAGTTCGGTATACGGACCGAGGAGGCCGAAGTCGATCCTGAACCTCCAATCACGATGCGATAGCTTCTCATGTATGATATCACACGAGTTGAAATCATTTGAGACACACAGCACCTGTGGATTTTTTCTATTGTCATCATTTTCTATGTTAATTAAGCAACTTAACTAATGGTACATTATTTGCTACCCTTTAAGTCTTTTAATCCGTTTAACCGAAGATCGCCTCGTTAATTTAACCAAATTAAGGTCTTATCTCGGGCCTTTGTTCATCTAGACAGGAGGTGGAAATGCTGATTTCATCAGGGGAATGGGTCGAACGACAACTGAGGATGAAGAAAAACGTCTACATGGGAGGAGAACTCGTTGGAAGAGACCACCCGCTCATAGTTCCCGGGCGAAACGTGATCGCAATGACATACGATATGGCGCAGGACCCGAAGTACAAGGGGATATGTACCACTACCTCTCACCTGGACGGAAGCGAGATCAACCGGTGGTGCAATCTGCATTTAAGCGTGGAGGACCTGCTGATCAAGCAGAAGTCCACCCGGTGCGGAATTCACAACTGCGGTTTCTGCATGCAGAGGTGCATGGGCAATGACGGCCTTAACGCGCTGTGTGTAGTGACCAAGGAACTCGATGAGAAATACGATACTGACTATCACCAGAGATATCAGGAGTATCTGAAGTTTTTCCAGAAAAACGACATCACCTCCGCTCTGGCGCAGACCGATGTGAAAGGCGACCGGCTGAAGAGGCCGGCGGACCAGGATGACCCCGACCTATATGTAAGGATAGTGGATAAAAAGCCAGGGGGCATCGTGGTGCGGGGCGCGAAATGCCACATCACGATGGGTGTCTATGCCGACGAGATGATAGTTGTCCCCACACGGGCCATGAGGGAGGAAGAGAAGGACTACGCCGTCGCATTTGCCATTCCGACCGATACCAAAGGGCTTTATTTTCTCAACCGGGCATCCGCGCCAAGGACGAGAAAATTTTTCAAATCTCCCATGAGCGAGTATGGGAGTTCGGACGCATTCACCATTTTCGACGACGTATTCGTACCCTGGGAAAGAGTGTTCATGTGCGGGGAGTACCAAGAAGCCGCCCGTCTCGCTCTAGTGTTCGCCAACTATCACAGGCACGCCTATTGCGGGTGCAAACCCGGCGTAACCGATGTAATCATGGGCTTTACCGAACTGGTCGCCGAATATAGCGGAATCGAAAGGGCTCAGCACGTCCGGCACGAAATGGCCGACCTGATTGCCACCGCGGAACTGATATACGCGGCCGGAATCGCCAGCTCGGTCAATGCTCAAAAATCCTCTTCCGGCGTGATGATTCCCGATCCGATCTATTCCAACGTGGGCAGAAGACTTGCCGGCGAAAGGATCTATCATGAACACAACGTCCTGGTGGCCATCGCGGGGGGGCTGCCTGCAACTCTTCCCTTTGAAGATGAGTTCGCAAACGAGAAGACTGCACCTTTCCTCGAAAAATATATGGCCCGGAAAAAAGGAATTTCTGCCGAGGCCATCCACCGCTGTTTCAGAAGTATCAGCGACCTCAGTTGCTCGGGTTTCGGAAGCGTATGGCAGATAGCGGGTGTTCACGGAGGCGGCTCTCCCATTATGGAAACAATCGCCATTCTTGCCAATTACGATCTCAAGCAGAAGGTGGATATAGCTAAATTTCTGGCGGGAATCGAATACCCGGAAAAGTCGCCGGAAGAAATCTTCCGGGGCGAAAAGAAGGATTTAGAGAGGTTCAGGGAGCATCTGAACATTTATGAAAAAAAACGGTAGTCTGGGCTCCATGCCCATTTTCAAGCGGGCTTGATCTCTAATAGCATTTCACCCCCGGTTCAGTTCGGAAATGCTCAAGCTCCACCCCAGTTAGGGCTCCAATCCCATGAATGCTTTGATTTTCCGGCTTTATGTATCCAGATGTAGATTTCGCTACTCACGGTTTGTTGGAGAGAGGAGAAATAATGGCTTCAGAAATAGGAGTCACCAGGAGCGAGGCAAAGACGGCATGGGGTTACAGGCACGTGATCCTTGTGGTCATTTGGCTGTTATATTTAATTAATTATTTCGACCGTATAAGCGTGCTTACCTTCCTGCCCTATATTCAGAAGGACCTCAACCTGACGGCGGTCCAGGTGGGCTGGCTTGGCTCGGTCTTTTTCTTCGGATATGCATTAGCGCAGTTTTCTGCCGGCTTTCTAACGGACAGGTGGGGACCCAAGAAGACGATGAACATCGCCATCTGGGTATTCACAATTGTTACCTGTTTGACTGGTTTTGTTCGAAATCTAACCCAGTTCATCATTCTTCGCCTCGGATTGGCACTGGGTGAAGGTCATCATTATGTGCCGTCAACGAGGATGATCGCCAACTGGTTTCCGCGGGAGGAAAAGAACCGCGCAAATGGTTTCTTTGTGACTACATGGGCGGTGGCCCCGGCAATTATCCCCGTGATCATTACTTGGGTGGCAGCCGACTTCTTCGGTGGTGCCTGGAGACCGATCTTCCTCCTTCTCGCCGTTCCCGGCATCATCGGCATCCTGATCCTGTGGTACTATGTCACGAACACTCCCAAGGAAATGCTCGACAAGGGCCGGATGAAACAGGAGGAATACAATCAGATTACTTCCTCTGTGGGCGCCGATGTGACGGTACATGGAAAGTCGTATAGCAGCAAAATATTCACGCATGACATTCAATTTTACGTTTACAACCTTGCATGGTTCATCATGCTGATGCTCTATTGGGGTCTGACTACCTGGCTGGCCTTCTTCCTGGTCAAGCAGCACGGACTAAATATCAAAACCATGGGAGTCTTCGCATCCGTGCCTTATGTTGCGGCTTTCATCGGCATGTATGGGGGTGGCTGGGTGGCGGACAAATTCCTGGGTAAGCATCCAAAAATCGTCTCGATGATTGGCTTTGGGGGATGCGTTCCTGTTCTCTATTTTCTGGGCCAGGTTCCCAAGGGGGAAATCAATATGTTGATCCTGGCCTTGGCTCTGGCTGGTTTCTTCGTCAATCTTCCCTGGCCCACCATGCAGGCATACGCCCAATTGAGATATCCCAAGGAAGTGATCGGTAGAGTCATGGGTATCACCAATGGCATAGGCCAGATGGGCGCCTTCATTTCACCCCTAATCGCCGGTTATCTGGTGGTGACACTCGCTGATGGTTCCGCCAATTTCGCTAACGTATTCATATTCTGGGCCTTATCCTCTATTGTGGCAACCATTTGTGTCGGCTTCTTGAAGGAAACCGAGATCGATCATAGTGCTTTTGAAAATTGATCAATTCTCATCCTACCTCCCTCGCAAAAAGGCAGGGTGTATAACAACTGTACACCTTGGCTCCGGAGGGCGGAAGCGGTTGGGTGTTTGAAAGAAAATCCGTTGTAGAGTATGCCGGTTTCGAGACCGGCAAAGAAGGATTAAATCCTGCCGTCAAGTAAGCGATTACCTGCACCTGTACAAGGAGGCATATATGCAGAATCAGAATAAAGTGATGAGCATGACCGAGGCAATATCGAAATTCGTAAACGACGGGGACCTTCTTTATCTGCCCTGGGGAGCTCCGGGAGCCCCCGCCGGCGCCGTTCACGAGATCATAAGGCAGGACAAAAGGGACCTCAACATCATCTCCATGGCCAATTCGGGCTGGATCGACCCGATTTTTTACGGAAAGCAGGTAAAGAGCATCATTACCGGATGGGTTGGGACCGAACTGGTGGGCCTTGCCCAGCTCTTCCGCAGAAAAGTTCAGAGGGGCGAACTCCAAATTGAAGATTATACAAATTTCCACATCGGAATGATGCTTTGGGGCGGCAGGGCCAACATCCCGTTCATTCCCGTACCGATTGAGCGCGGCTCGGATATTCTGAGGCAGAAAGGTTTTCTCGGGGACAGAAAATACTCGATCGTGCGGTGCCCTTTCACCGGAAAGGAAACAGTCATACTGCCAACCTACCAGCCCGATATCGGAATAATTCACGCGCAGCGCACAGACCGCCAGGGGAACGCACAGACATGGCCGCCAGGGGAACGCACAGACATGGGGGGCCCACGTCGATTTTAAATCGGAGATTCAGCTCTCATGTAAGAAGATCATCGTTACGGTCGAGGAAATCGTGGACGACGACATAATAACCCATGATCCGGACAGGACCATCGTGCCCGGTTTCAAGGTGTGCGCGGTGGTGGAGGAACCCTGGAGCGCCCATCCGGAAGCCATGTACGGCCACTACGACAACGACCTGGCTTATCGTATCTTCTATGAACATTCCACATACGATGACCGGAAGGCAAAGGAATGGATGGACGAATGGGTCTACGGAGTAAGAGACCGCAATCAGTACATCGCGCACTACATTGAAAGGTTCGGCTACGAAAAGCTGATGAGACTTAAACCAAAGCCTTTCTATAGTGGATCGGTCAACTACAGCAGGCCGCTGCCGGAGGTATTCTGAGATGGAAGAGAAAAAATATTCCGAGGATTACACGCTGACCGAACTCATGATCGTGGCCAGCGCCAGGGAAATACGGGATGGAGACGTGGTTTTCATAGGGACGGGGCTGCCGTTCCTGGCATGCGCCCTGGCGAAGAAAACTCATGCGCCCGATCTCGTGCCCTGCTCCGAGCAGGGACAGATAGACGCAAACCCTCTGTTGTGGAGGACTCCGCGGGCCATCGGCGATCTGGCATTGACGGCAGGCGCCAAAATGACAACTGATTTGATAAGCGTCATGCACCGGTTGACCTATGGAGAATTCGATCTTGGTTTCTTGAGCGGCGCGCAGGTCGACAAGTACGGAAATGTCAATTCCACCTGCATCGGTGACTACAGGAAACCGAAGGTTCGCTTCCCGGGCTCGGGAGGTGCTAACGCCATCGCCACTTTCGCAAAGCGGCACCTGCTGATTTTCGTTCACAAGAAACATCAGTTTGTCGACAAGGTGGACTATATCACCTCTCCCGGGTATCTGACCGGACCGGGCTCAAGAGAGAAAGCGGGCTGCCCGGCAGGGACCGGACCGGTGGCTGTTATCACCACGCTCGGTGTCCTTCGGTTCGACAATGACACCAAAGAGATGTACCTGGACACCGTCCATCCAAACGTGACGGTCGAGGAGGTGAAAGATAATACCACCTGGGACCTTAAAGTCTCTGCAAACGTCGGGCAGACCGAACCTCCAACCGTTGAACAGATCGGAATAATCAGGGAAGAACTCGATCCATTTGGGATCTATCTCAGACGGGAGGAATTCCAGAAAAAGGCGATCGAATTTCTTACGAACGGGCGCTCGCAGACGGCGGTGACGCACGAGTAAATGGAACCGGCTGAACGCCAGGACTCGAGAAATTACGCATCGAGCGGTTAGCTGAACCTCCGGAGGAGAGCCATGCCAATGGAAATACTCGAACAGATGTTTTCGCTGAAAGGGAAAAAAGCCCTCATAACAGGAGGCTACAGGGGAATCGGCCTGATGATGGCTGAAACTTATGCTCAAGTCGGCGCCGATGTCGCACTGGTTGCCAGAAACCTCGATGGCTGCCGGGAGGCCGCCGCAAAGATTGCCGAAAAATACGGGGTAAAGACGATTGGCAAGTCCATGGACGTGCTTGACTCCAAAAAGGTTGACTTCGTGGTAAGTGAAGTCGCCGAGGCGTTCGGCGGGATCGACATCCTGGTGAACGCGGCCGGGGTGCCCGGCGCGCAAAAGCCGGTACTCGATATGACCGATGAAGATCTCGATGAGGCGGTAGGGATAGACTTTCGCGGCACCTTCATGGTTTCGCGCTCGGTGGGGCGCATCATGGTGCGGCAAAAAAGCGGCAAGATTATAAACATCGCTTCCATTATGGCAAAGATCAGTGCGCGCTACATGTCGGCTTATTGCGCAAGCAAGGCCGCTGTCGTCCAGTTGACTAGGGTAATGGCGCTCGAATTGATGCGGGACAATGTGCAGGTCAATGCATTGTGCCCAGGGTATATTCTTACTGACTTCAACCGTAACTTCTTCGAGACGGACACTGGGAAAAAGCTCATCAAGAAGATGATCCCAATGGACCGCGTAGGCTCTTTGGAGGAGCTGAAATCTTCCGCGCTGTATCTTGCGACTTGCCCTGCGTTTCTTACCGGCGCTGAGATATACGTCGACGGCGGCCACACTCTGGTATAACGAGATGAAAGAGATGTTAGCTCCGAGGTCGAATGACCTGTTCGCCGCGGAGAAAAAAGGAGAACGATACGAGAAAACGATACGAGAAAGGGGAACGCGCCTTAAAGATGCTTAACCCTGATGGCGCGAGCGCCACGGTTACAAGCCTGAAAGACATTGCACCGGAAATGATCGACTTCGTCATGGAATTCGCATACGGCGATGTATTTTCACGTCCAGGACTGGACCCGAAATCAAGGGAAATAGCGACGATCGCCGCTCTGACCGCGCTTGGCAACGCCGCACCCCAGCTCAAGTGGCATATTGGAGCGGCATTGAACATCGGTGTGACGCCGCAGCAAATCATTGACATAATGTATGTGTCTACTGTCTATCAAGGGTTTTCGGCCGGACTGAACGGTATCGCTGCCGCACGGGAAGCGTTCACGGAAAAGAACATACAATTCACCCCTGCAAAACGGAAGGAGATCGCCGACAGACGGGCATTCGGCGTTAAAACGATGGATGAAACAAGCAAAGGCGCGGGAGAGAAAGTAATCAATAGTCTGGCGGATATTGCCCCGGAGATGGCGGACTTCATTCTTGAGTTCGCATACGCTGACGTGTTTTCCCGGAGGATTCTCTCACCCCAGGAGACAGAGATTGTCGGGATTGCAGGCATGTGCGCCAGAGCTACCCAGCGCCCCCAACTCATTGTGCATATAAAGGCAGGGCTGAATGTCGGCCTCACGAGACAGCAGATCATTGAAATTATCGACCAGATGTCCGTCTATGCAGGATTTCCGGCGGCGCTAAATGGCCTTAGTGCTGCCCGTGAGGCTTTCGCTCCACCTGCAGCACAGTAGGGGGTTGTTTGTCTCAGTAACACGTGCCTAGATTTGGGCAGATAACTCTTCTGGATTCCCGTAACACAGGGATGTGAAAGCGGGAATCCAGAGGTCCACATATCTCCCGTTCGGATCGATGACGCAAAATTGAACTTACATCTGCCGGACAAGGGACACATTATAAATTGTGTCTTTTGGCCGCGGCACTTCAGTTTGCTGTTGGCAACTCATAGTCCTTCGCGCTTGGTAACTTCTGCTGTATGTTGTGTTGTGGTCGGTCTCAAAAGCGACGGAAGGCGTCCAACGGAAGAGAGGATAAATGACATGGCCGAATACGAACACCTTCTGCATGAGGTTCACGATAGAATTAGAGTTATTACGATCAATCGCCCGGATAAATTGAACTGCCTTGATCAACAGTTGTGGAAGGATATTCAGCACGCCCTCAAGGAAGGTGACGAAGATCCAAATGTGGGCGTTCAGATCATAACCGGGTCGGGCCGGGCTTTTTGCGCAGGAGACGATATTGCACTCCTTACACAGATGTCAGACCCCAAGGTGAGCAAGGACCTGTTGATCGATTGTATATACGGTCTGTACAGTACCCTCATCTTTCTCCAGAAACCCTTGATAGCGGCGGTAAACGGGTACGCATATGGCGGTGGCTGCGAAATGGTGCTTCTGAGCGACCTTGCCGTGGCGTCGGAAAAGGCAATTTTTTCACAGCCAGAAGGTCGTATAGGCGCCTGGCCGATGGTATTCGCCACTTTCGGTCCCTCCTTGCTCGGCCTGAAAGCTTCCAACGAGTTCACCATGCTCTGCGAACCTGTATCGGCGCAGCGGGCCCTTTCTCTGGGCCTGATAAACAGGGTTGCGCCTCACGAAAAGCTCATGGAAACCGCGCTGGAGTTGGCCGGAAAGGTCATGCAGTCCTCCCCGGTTTCCTTGAAGATCATTAAAGAGACTTCGGCCAGGATTATGGGGGAGCGATTGTATGATTTTTGGATTTCGCAGCTTAGAAGCCTGAAAGAGGTTGCACGCTCCGAGGACTGGTTGGAAGGGGCTGCCGCTTTCCTCGAGAAAAGGCCGCCCAAATTCAGGGGCTGTTGAAGCAACTCCCTTCGGGAGGGCATAAATGGGATTGAGAGAATTGGTAGATAAAGAAGAGATCGTCATCAATTCCGGACTCCTGCTTTTGCATCCCTGTAGCGGGAATCCAGAGCTGGAAGCACAAGTTTGGAGGCGTTAAGGAAATATCGTCCCTACTGTGCAGGTGGCGTGAAAGCTTCGCGGGCAGCGGAAATGCCGTTGAGCGCCGCCGGAAATCCGGCATAGACGGACATCCGTGATCATCTGTACGTAACAAATCTCTGCAATTGCCACCGGTTCAGGCTCAGCGATGTCCACCCAGCTTGCCACATGTTGAACTGTCTGTCTCTCGCCATATGATTACAATATTGTGGAAATTTAAGGATAACAACGGGGATGGATGGAGCGGCGAAGGAGTTGTGACCCTTCTACAACGTATCAAATAATCTTTCCTAAAATGTATCATTTAATTTTTCACCTCACAGTAATCGGGTTAGGGACACAAGGGATGAAAAATAGAAAGGGAAAAGAGGCCATCAACTGCGAAGACTGTGGTATGTCCTGAAAGTGCCAAAACTGCTTCCCATGACGCACCGCTTGCTTTTTAGACTCGTATATGGCAAGGTTCTAATAGAAAGGACTTGAACAATGACCGGACAAGAGAAAATCGAAGAGATAAAGCAACGGGCCAGGAAGAATTTTTCTCTGGGGTACAATTGCGCCGAGTGTGTTGCCGAAGCGGTTTTAGCCCTGATAGACACCGGGCTGCCTCCCGAGGTAAAAAAACTTGCAACGGGCTTCGGCGGTGGAATCGGGCTCTTTGGCGACACTTGCGGAGCGCTCACCGGTGCGGTCATGGCGGTCGGCGCAGTCCACGGAAGGAGCTCTCTTCCCGAGGGTGAAGGGAAAGAGGCACTGATGAAGGGCAAGGAGGAGCTTAACGGCAGGCCCGGTCTCTACAGACTGTTTAACCAAATTCCGAATCGGTTCAAGGCTCAGAACGGTCACACACTCTGTAGGGAGTTGACAGCCAAGTGGCGGACAGACTGGCTCAGCCGGGATCGTGCCCTATTTTGCCGCGAACTCATCACGGTCGCGGCGGGAATTGCGGCGGAGCTGATAGTGACAGACAAGAACGAGAGCGCGTCGAAGCCGTTTGGCGAAAACGTGGAAAACCTCAAGGAATAGCGGGCTCGTGTTGCGATGCGTACGTTCCCACTTACCGGGGGGCCAAACCCTGGGGGGGGGCCACGCACGAGACGAATTTTTCGAAGAAACCCTTGGCGTGTTCGCCGGGCAAGGGCAGATTAACGGGGAGGCCTGCTACTCTTGACGGCCTTCGATAATTTTTTTCAAATCGGGTTTGGAAACCTTTCCCATGGCATTTCTGGGTAACTCCTGCAACTCCAGTGCATCTTTGGGAACCTTGTAAGGAGCGAGCCGCTCCTTCCCCCAGGCCTTTAGTGCGTCGGGATTCAAACTCGCCCCTTCCCTCATCACCAGCGCAGCGACGACCCGCTCGCCCCAGGCCGGGTCGGGGATTCCCACTACAGCGCATTCCTTGATGAGCGGGTGAGTAAGGAGGGTTTCTTCGATTTCCAGGGCCGAGACCTTGTAGCCGCCGGTCTTGATGATGTCCACACTGCTGCGTCCGAGAATGCGATAGATCCCTTTTTCCTGCAGGGCTACGTCGCCGGTTAAGAACCAACCGTCCCGGAAAGCTCTGCTGGTTTCCTCCGGTCTTTTCCAGTATTCCAGAAAGACGGTCTTGCCCCGCACCACGATTTCTCCCGGAGTTCCGGGCTCTGCCGGTGCCCCTGTTTCATCAGTTAACCTCACTTCCACCCCCGGCAATGGGATCCCGACCCATCCGGGAAACCGCTTCCCCTGCAGCGGGTTGGAAAGGCACATACCGATCTCGGTCATTCCGTATCGCTCCAACAGGACATGTCCGGAAATCTCCTTCCACCTCTCTAAGGTCGGGACCGGCAAGGCCGCTGAACCGGACACCATAAGCCGCATCCGGCGGCAACCCAGGGACATGCGTTCCTGTTCGGCAGCAGATGCCTTCTCCCAGGCGTCTATCAGCCTTACATAGATGACCCCCCTGGGCAATGCGGTCCCAGACTTTCTGTGCGTCGAATGCGGGAAATATCTCGCACACTGCCCCCACCCATAGGGCGCAGGCGATGACGTTTACAATCCCGTGGATGTGATGCAACGGCAAAACTTCCAATATCCGATCCTCCACGGTCCATCCCCAGGCCTCAACCAGACTGGTAATCTGGGCGGCAATATTTTCATGGGTGCTTACCACGCCTTTGGGCTTGCCCGTGGTGCCGCTTGTATAGAGGATCATGGCCCGCCGCGACTCCACAACCGACGGCAGAGGGCCAGCCACAGAGTCCAGCGCCTCGGTGCTCAAAGCGAATCTAAGATTGCGCTTCCCGGCCACCGAATCGATCCGACTGACAAAATCAGGATGTGCCACCACCGCCGCCGGGGTCGTGTCATCAAGCACGTATTCCAACTCCGGCCTCGGGTGGAACACAGACAACGGGACGGCAATCCCCCCGGCTCGCCAGATACCCCACTGCAAGGCCACGTAATGGAACCCCGGAGGGGCCAAAAAAGCCACCGGCCTTTGTTGCAAATCTTTGGATCCGTCCAGGAGAAAGGACGCGACCTTGCCCGACGCATCCAGGAGTTGCCGATAGGTAAAACTGCCTTCCGGAGCAATGATCCCCGTCCGATCGCCATACCGTTCGGCTCGTGATGTGAGAAGTATGGACATGGCTGGCCCTCCTGGGAAATTTGTTTAAAATCTCTTTTCTTGGCTGTCTGCTTCCCGCAATCCTCTCCAACTCAAAAATCCCGTCATAAAGCGCCGGAACGGGAATTATCGCGCCGGCATGTCCTCCCCCGTCACCACCCAGGCTTGGGCGGCTTCAAAGCCAGGCAACCCAGGGAGGCAACCAAGGCCGCGCCCGCCAAAACATAGAAGCCGCTCACAAAGGTACCGGTTATATCAACCAGCCTGCCGATGACAGGCGGCAATATCATGACGCCGGCTGCTCCCCAGGTGTTGACAAATCCCATGGCCACACCGGGAGTGGCCGGACAATTGTCCCTGGCGCCGTTAAAGATGCCGGCAAAGGGTAAGCCGGCCATAATGCCGGTAAAGAAGATGGCCGTGGCAGCCATGCACACG
This sequence comes from Syntrophobacter sp. SbD2, assembly GCA_900290385.1. Next base: position 18,491 of record OMSV01000192.1, read on the forward strand.
GTAGTTGACAAACCCATCCAGGCAAATCCCAGCGCCAGGCCCGCACAGGCTGACACCAGCAGTGACCTGGTGGAAAGAATATTTCGTCCAAGGATTAGACCACCCAGGGGCCGTGAGATAATCCCCAGTAACAACACGGCGGAACCCACCATACCAGCCGTTTTGGGATCCAGGTGGATGCTCTTGATCAACAATGTGTTTACCCATACCCCTGCGGCAATGATAACCCCAAAGCTGCCGAGTTGCGCCCATGACAGCAGCCAGATATTGGGGTTGGCGAGGACGTTGGTCCAGTTGATCTTGGGGCTTGTGGTATGTCTGGGAGTGTCGGGAGCAAGAAAATGCCACAACAGTGCAAACACCCCAGCCATGCCGCCGGTGACGAAGAAAACGCCATGCCAGCCAACGGCAGCCAGGAGCTGGGGGACACCGTAGATGACGAATCCAGATCCTAGGAGAATGGAACCGCCGTAAATTCCTTGAGCACCCTGGATTTCTTTGCCGGCAAAGAATGTGGGAACATAGCGGGCCCCGGCGATAAAAGCTGAACCTGTGCCGATGCCTATGATGAACTTCAACGCGAGGATCTGATAATAAGAGTCGGAAAGGCCTATGAGACAGTTGNNTCCGCCAGCGCTCCACCAGGTATCTGCAGGAGGCCGTGCGTGAGAAAGATGGCGGTGGTCAGACCCCCCGCCAGCGCCAGGGTGATATTCAGGTCTTTGATCAGCGTCGGCACCAGTGGACCATGGTTGGTATAGTTAGCGGAAAAAACAAAGCCCAAGGCCGTAACAAATCCCAGCGCCTTCCATCTCTTGGCCCAGAATAGTTCCATATCCATTTTCCCCCCTTTATTGAAATAAGAAAAAGCTGATTAATCCCTGAATCTCCAATTATGATCGTGTACCGCGAAAAAAACCATGACCACCTGCTTCATCCGCATCTATACGGACAAAAGACTCAAAATCCATACTTCACACTCCGCGAGGCGCCGCAGGCCGTTCGCGAAAGGCGGGTTGACGGGTACGGGCGATCGAGTTTCATTGCGAGACGGAGAGCTGGGATAATCTCCGAGGGGGGACATTTGTAAAGCAGTTAGATTAGTTTCCGTCCGGAAAGGGTCCTTTTCGAACAGAAACCTCGCGGGGCGTGGAATTTGTCCCGGAGTTTCCTGATTGAGACTAGTCACGCTGAGCCGGGTTCACATAAACATATCCGGCGCCTCGCACTGTCTTGATCCGCTCAATTTCACCTAATTTATGTCCGAGTTTCTTTCGAAGGCTGCTCAGATGCACATCAACACTGCGGTCGTAAGGGGTCAGAGGACGGCCGAGAACGGCCTCAGTCAGTTGTTCGCGCGTTACCACGTGACCGGCTGCCCTTAGCAGCATCTCGAGAAACCCGAACTCAACGGAGGTCAACTCGATCTGCTCGCCGCTGCGGTTCACAACACGAGTCCCGGTGTCCAGTTCGATATCGCCGACGGAGATTTTTTCGGGCATGGAAAGGGTGGCGTTTTTGTCGTGCCGATCTTTGGTCCGGCGCAAAATGGCTCGGGCGCGCGCAATAAGCTCACGGGGATTGAACGGCTTGGGCAGGTAGTCGTCAGCACCCATTTCAAGCCCCATGATGCGAAGGACCTCTTCATCACGAGCCGTCAACATAAGGACCGGCGTATCGGATTGATAACGCAAATGCTGGAGGACCTCAAAACCACTCATACCGGGAAGCATTACATCGAGTACAATGAGGTCGTATTTGCCCGCCTCCGAGATGGCCAGCCGCAATCCCTCCTCGCCGTCGTAAACCGAGGTGATCTCGAACCCTTCAGGTTTGAGATACTGACTCAACAATTCACATAACTCGGTATCGTCATCTATCACTAAAATGTGGCTCATAGAACATCCCCTTTTAAGCTCACTTATAATGGCTCAAACTACTTCATTTTAACAGAAATTGCGGTGAGCAAAGCTAAATCCTTTTGCAAAGAAATGTTAAGCCTGGGAGGCTGGACTTTTACTGTATTTTATATAGATAATTAAAGAAGCCATCTGAAATGGATTCAACTGTAGATTTTTTTGTATCGTTCCCGCTAACTTAATTGAATTAAGGTGGCGAACGAAAGACGCTTACCGGGGTCCCGACAGGTTGCGTAATATATGAATCGAGTTATTCAAGATGAACAATCGGCAGTGGATTGAGTCCCTTAACCTCCAGGGCGGGCGGAATACTCTCGGTTACCTCGGGGCCGAAGGTCTCCACGTGGAATCCGATCGCAGATTTCACATCAGCAAGGGCCTCCTCGTAAGTATCGCCCTGCCCCACGACAACCCCTTTCAGTCCCAATGGATACGCCACGTACCCGTCACTATGTTTCTCCACGATTATCTTGAATTGCTTCAGCATAGTCAGCCCCTGTAGCGTTAGTAGGACCGATCACAGCACGAACATGCGCATTCGTGGAAGATACACGGCTGAAAATCCGCCATGGAAGTAATGGTTTAAGATACTGTTTAGTGGTGGAGGCGGCGGGAGTTGAACCCGACTGAGCCTTCATGTAGCCAATTCGAAAAGTTGCTTAAATTCAAGCAATTACAAAGGCATAAGGTCTCTTTTCCATCTGGTCAGAGTTCGTCAAAGTACAGCGAAATTCGTTAAAAGTCGGTCTGTTTGGGGAAAGTTTGGGGAAAGTTTTGGGAAAGGTCATTGGAGTTGAAGACCTCATAGACTTCAGATCAGAGATTGTGAACACTTACTTTATAGACCGTGATCTTTGACGGTAGTTTCTTAAAAGTCCCATCGCCACGCCCACAACCTCCACCTCATCGGCAGCTACCCGGATAGGCTTCATGGTTTCATTTGCAGGGCGAAGTTCTATCTCCTCTCCGTAGTGATAGAACTTCTTGACCGTTGACTCCCCATTCACAAGGGCTACCACAGTTTGCCCATTTTCCGCATGAGGCTGCTTGGTAATGATCAAAATGTCTCCATCCCGGATTCCTTCGTCAATCATGGAATCCCCTTTGACTCTCAGAGCAAAATTACTTCCATCTCCAAGAAAATTCTCCGGTACTTCAATAGATTCAGGCACTTCAACGGCCTCAATGGGAGTCCCTGCCGCCACGACTCCGAGAAATGGAATGGATCCACTTTCGGTATGAAGAGAAACCAGTTCCAAGGCGCGCTTCTTGTTTTTCCAAGGAATCCTGAGATAACCTCTCTCTTCTATCTGCTTGAGATGCTTGAAGACGGCGTTCAAGGATTTGAATCCGAGATTGCTTCGGATCTCTTCGTAGGATGGCGCATAGCCATGCTGATCGATATAGGCTCGCACAAACCGATATACCCGTTCCTGTGCCTGGGTGAGTCCCATAGAATATCCTCCTATCGGATAAGTTAGCACGAGTACCCGAACTGCACTGCTTTCTCCTTCAAGGACTCCAGGAAATGCAGATCCGCCGGCGAGGCTCTCTGCCCCTTTTCCTCGATGAACCTAATCAGGCCAAAGATCTTTGAAATCCTTTGAGACACGACATCAGAGCCGCCCCCCCTGGATTTTTTATTCCAGTCATCGGGTTGCATGAACCGACCCTGGAACCTGAGAAGCTCTTCGCCGGACTCAAACATCTCTCCATGCCAGAAGTCCTTATAGACTTCTGTTGAGCCTTCATCAATGTGCCGTGCCATCTCGGCAATATTGAGGCAAGCTTGTTCTCTGACGGTTCGGAAGAGATACCCCCAGATTTCCCTCTCACCGAGATAACCGAAAGGAGCAGGGAGTTCATGATCAAAGCAGTAGGGCCGCTTGAAAAATGGCCACTTGAAGATCGGAGATCCGGACTGAGGAAGGCCATTACTCGCAACCTGGACGACAAACTTGGGAAACTGGCTACATTCAACCCATTCCTTGTGGGCGTATTTGACAGCAGAGTCTACCATCCCTTGCGAATCCTGCCACAGAGCGTGCTCAACGGCAAGTTCGAGAAAGTAAACGGTTTCCCTAACTCCATTTGGTGCAAGTACCATCACAGCCCTTTTTCTCAATGTATAAAGGTCAACGCCCATCTTTCCCCCCAAGACTTCTCTGATTGTGCTCGAAAGTTATGTCTTCAGCCAGTTTACCTTTACCTGCTTTTTGAAAGAGGATGCGATTTACGCCTCTTCGACAGTGAGGTGAATATTAGGTGAATGTTTTCAACCGGTCAAATATTTTTTTGCTGCTTTGGAGGGGAGTCTTGGCTGAAAATAGTTCTGAATTGTGGAATTTGCCCTCTAACTGTAAACTGGGCAAGGTATCCTCCGGCCGGTCAAGCATCTGATAAAAAGGAATATTCCATGACTCTCACCAAAGCCCATATCGTGGAAGCGCTCTTCGCGCAGAACATTTTCACCAAACCCGAGTCGGCCCAGATCATCGACACCCTCTTCGAGCTGATAAAACAATCCCTGCAAAATGGTGAAGAGGTTCTCATCCGCGGATTCGGGAAATTTTCAGTGCGAGAAAAGCAGGGACGTAGAGGCAGGAATCCCCAGACGGGGGAGCAGATGACGCTAGCACCCAGGAAGGTAGTGACGTATAAGTGCTCCAACGTTCTGCGGGCGGGAATGAATGGGCGGGATGAATGAGGATAGAAAATTACGAGCCGCCGCTGCGGAAGATCGGGAAAGGCGAGTCATGGTTTTAGGTGGAAAATGATGCTGGATTGCTTCGCTACACCATAAAGGGGCGTCAGCTTCACAGCATTTCTGCCGAATCCTCCAATTGATCTAACACCGATTCAGATATAATGGGCGGTGAAAAGATGAATAAAACGGTTCATGTACGTGTCCTATACACGCAGGGATGTCCCAATGCTTCCCCTGTGATCGATCTCATCGAAAGAGTGGGAAAGAAAATCGGGCATGGTGTTGCCATTGAGACAGTGCTGGTAACTTCGCAGGAGAAGGCGGTTGGGTTTCGCTTTCTTGGCAGTCCAACGGTCCAGATCAACGGGCTTGATATTGAGCCGGCGGCACGTGAGAGTACGGCATTTGGCTTTGGGTGAAGACATTATGGGGTATCGGGAATGCCTACAGAAGAGATGATAAGGAATGCGGTATTTGAAGCAATCCGGCAGGGATGAGAGATCAGCCTCCGGAGGCATCTCATCTTCTTGACAGTCCCTTTATTGTGTTTAAATTCCAATTGGATCCCAAGAGGTCAGATTAAGAAGCCCAGTGAACATGCTCGGCGGAAACACTCAACGGAAAAAAGAAGGGTAAGAACCTTCGATGGGAAGTTCAGAAAAGAAGCCGGGATGAGCCAAACGCGGTAAAGTTGGGCAGATGAAATGGTCACTTGGGGTTCAACCTTTAAGGATGCATTCTGTTCCCTCTCAGATCTGTCCAGTCCTGGTGGTACTGATTTCCGGAGATACCTTCGCTCAACTTATTCTCGGTGAGCAGCTTTCAATTGGCTCATTCTTCTCACGCACGTAAGGAAGGATTCCAGGCAGTTGGCATCTGATGATGTCAATGATGTGTGTTGTCGCCCGCGAGTATTCCCAAACTTGACCGGGTAAGGGAAGGTCTACACTGGCAGCCTGAACGTTGTTGCCTAAACAGTGGTGGGCTCTCGTTTTGATGGTGATCAAATTTTGGTAAGGAGGAAAAGCAATGAAAAGACAACTCCTCAACTATGACACTTTGCTGAAGATTGCAGGCGCCATCTCGCATTCCAAGGATCCCGAAGAAGTTGTGTTGATGACCGTGGATAGTATAAAAACGGCTCTGGATGTCAAAGGCTGCGCGGTGTTCCTGATCAATCGCCACACTGATGAACTGGAACTGGCCGCGTCCTTTGGGTTGAGTGAAGAGTACATCAGTAAAGGCCCGCTGAGCGCATTGCGTTCAATAGCTCAGTCTCTCGAGGTGGGGCCGGTAGCAATCTACGACGTTACTGATGATCCGAGAATTCAGTATCCTGAAGAGGCACAAAAGGAAGGAATTGCTTCCATTCTTTCTGTACCCATCGTGGCTGGCGGGAAGTCGATTGGGGCTTTGCGCGTTTACACTGCCGAACCGTGGGAGTTTACCCTGGATGATGTGAATTTTGTGCAGGCCATGGCCTCCATGGCTGGTATGGCTATTGAAATGGCCAGACTCTATAAAGGGTTTAAGGATAGCATCGAGGTATTGAAGCAACTCAGAGATCCGAAGTCCCTCAAACGCAAGAGAAGAACGCCTCACGAGGGAATTCCCTTAGATGTTGCCTAGGATGCGATTAGAAAAGACACGGCAAAGTGAGCGGCTCATTGGGCCGAACAGGGCAAAAATTCAAGATGGCTGCTCATGAGTGCCGGGTATCTCCCCAGGTGGATCGCTGACCGGGTAAGAAATCGAAACGAGTCACAAGATTTTTCTTGCGATTCTAATCTGAGGGGCAATCCATGACTCTCACAAAAGCCCATCTCGCAGAAGCACTCTTTGCCAAAAACATCTTCAGCAAAACTCAATCAGCCCAGATCATCGAGACCCTTTTCGAGCTCATAAAACAGTCCCTTCAAAACGGCGAAGATGTTCTAATCAGCGGGTTCGGGAAATTTTCAGTGCAAGAAAAGCAGGCGCGTATAGGGAGGAATCCCCAGACGGGGGAGACTATGATGCTGCCGTCTAGGAAAGTGGTAACATTCAAGTGCTCTGGTGTTCTGCGGGCGAGAATGAATGGGGAGAAGGACTGATGGATAAAGAATTATGAACTCAAAGAGCCCCAGTGATGAACCCCTTAAATTGGAACTGGAACCAGTCAGCCGGGTCCTCCGGGAGTGTTTAAAATCGCTCAGTCAAGAAGAAGTGCAAGTTCAATTGAAATTACTTAAAAAGATCAAAAGAAGTTACCGACTGGACCTGGAATCAATCCATCTGGCCCTCGAAGTCAGCAAAAAGGGTGGATGCGAAATTGTGTATCCGCTTTTGTATCGGCTTGTTGGAAAAGAAAGTCTCTATGAATGGCTTAAAAATCCAGCGCTAGCCAAACAAAAAATTAAGGAGACGAAGGACCGGATTGCAGAGGTCGAGCAGCTGATTTCGCTTCTGAAGGCGAAACTAGGATCACTTTCCCCAAAGGCTCGGTGATGAGTCGGGCCTTGCTTTTCAGGATAAAACAGTGTGGACCAAGCATTCCAAGCCCCTCTGGCCCGAAGAGAAATCAAACCGATCTAAGCAGGCAAATTCCGGCAAATTAACAAAGAAGGTAAGAGCGTAAATGGCGACAAAAAAGCGATGGATGTATGTACCGCCGAAGCCGGCAAAACCAAAAGTACCTGAATACCTGAAACCGGCAGTCAAAGCCAAGGCCGACGGGTTTGTGGAATCCTTTCTCAAACCCACCTTCATCAAACCGCCGCCGAAAGACTACCAGTGGAACTACGTGGTCGATATCTTCACAAAATGGCATCAGCGGTACTTCTATTTTTGCTCAACATGGCGTTCTCCAGGGGCAAATGCGATTTCAGAGTATTTCGAGGTAAGATTTGCAAGGATGGAATATGCCGGAGGCAAGAAATTCAATATGGCATACATGAGGCACACCGGCCAGTGGTGGGAAATTTTTCAGGATCTTACATTGGACGAGTGCATTGACGAAATCAGGACCAATCCTCTCTTTCAGCCGGCGATTTAGAAAAACTGAAAAACCGTTTCCATTAACTCCTCCCTGCTCCTCACAACCCAATCACACGAACACTCAATCATCGGATTCACAATGGCGCCTTCACACTCACCCGCTCGCCTGAAATCAGTCCTGATTCCAATAATTTTCTGTTCGGGTGATCTTCTGGCGAAAAAATATCCGATCTCCCAAGCCGTGCCATCATCCACCTGAGAGCCGTCGAGCAAAGCGATTACAAGGTTGGCATCATCGAGATGTGATTTACAGCGGGAGAAGATTTCCAGTTTTGCCTTTGGGCCCAGATGATCCATTTCGGATAGGGTGATCAAATCGTAAGGGAAGATGATCTCGGTCTTTGTTCCACGCTGAGCTGCAAGGGATTCGATTTTTCTGATAGTGGCTCTTATCCAGTCCCGTTCGGCTTCGGAAAAGAGTGGGCCTGCGAAATAGATTTTCACCTTCTTCCTCTGATCATCCTGGAAGGAATATAAGTTCCTCCTCCGGGTTGGGGCAGCCTTAAAAATTATTTAAACCGGCCGTTTGTGAGTGCAGCTATCCCACACCTCCTGTGGAAAGATGATACTGCCGGTCCCCGGAATTCCAATAACCTCCTTGTCAGTATTAAGGTCAATACCGTTTCTGAGGTACGCTTTATAAGCTAACTGGCTGCAGTAGAAAGCATTCTCCGTCCAAGAATCTAGAAAATTAATGTTGTATGGCTTACCAACCTGTGCCAGGCAGTATGCCGAAACGTTCTCCCGTATTGCACTCTCCTGTTCCGAGCTTAAACCTCGGGCATCCAGAGGATAGGCAACGCCGTAAAGCTGATCGACCAGCAAACGTTGATCCAACATGTTGGTGGAGTTCCACACTGAAGAATTAGTCTCGAAAGATATGACGCCCCTGGCTCCGGCCTCAACGCACCTTCCTTCCGGTCCGATGTAGATAACAACATGGTCAACGTCGCCCGGTATGAGTTTGCCGATCAGGCGCCAGAACTCTCCAGGTATAATTGGACCCCCTCCGTCCACAGTGCAAATGAGGTCCCCGGTCTTTATCGCCAGCCCGTTAATCTCGAATGAATAGACCATCTTATCCCACTGTTGAAGTTTGAAATGAGCGAGCTAAGGGACTTGGACATATCCTTCGTCTTTAATGAAGTCTTTCGGTGGATTCGGTGTATCGTCCTGATACCCTTTTAACCGAACGTGCAGATTTCCATCCACTACCTCGGTCTCGACATAGGTACAGCCATCTTTGGCGCTGTCCACCCATGCGCCGCAGTTGGCATAGATCGTGTTGCTGGCCCCGGGAAAGCCCGGATTGTCAGGGACCAGGATAGGAGTATGCGTGTGTCCGAAAATGACGACCTTGACGTTGGAGCCAAGGCGGAAATAGGTATCGTCGGCAGCACCAAAGAGGCCGAGTTCTTCATCCTCAACAGCAGTAAAAACACCGACACGCCCGCTTCCCGGAACATCTCCCCAATTAGAAGTTATACCTCCAAACCGGGTGCCGATGTCATCAATTGTCATCTGGACGCCCGGATAGCCGGGGAGGCCGCCCACAATAATGTCACCAGGGTCCAACCCGCAATCCTGGGCGATCGAATGAAACGCGTTCTCGGCGAAATTGGGGTCTCCCTTAGCATATTCAATCATAATACCGGCAAAAATATCTAGTACATCCTGATTTTTCCCTATCTTGCAGGCCTTGTAGGCAACCATGCGCGAAATGAAATACCCGAGAGGAAGGAAGGAATAATTGGAATTGCACAGCCTGTCGGGCGCATTGAAAAGGCAGTAGCGATCACCGTGTTCGGCGACCAGGGGCCCGGCCGTGTAAGTCCCGAGTGGCCATGTGCCGTCGCAGACAAAATTGATCCCGGGAAAAGTGGTTTGCATAAAGTTCCTCATGGTCGTTATATCGCCGTTGTCCAGGGCCATGTCGTGATTGCCGGGCACATAGCTCAGTTTGATGT